>CAYUWH010000009.1:6906-44242 GCA_964448615.1 uncultured Candidatus Peribacteria bacterium | reverse complement strand
ACCCCGCCGTCTTCCTCCCATCCACCCCAACCAATAAATCCGCTCCATCCGCCACCGCATCACCCACAACGTTGATGACTTTCGTAATTGCAGAACCGAAGTGGCCAGAGAAGATATCGCCAACGGCACCGAAGACATCTTCCCGCGTTCGGGCGAACATGCCTTCCAATGGCTTGATTGCTTCCTTGTTTCCATCAAATGATCGTCCTGCGTCGCGGATCATGGGATCTATTCCCCCGAACTGCGTGACAGCATGCGTCCCCGCTGCGAGCACCTGGAACGGATTCGACATATCATAGCGATCTTTGAACGCGCCGAAGAAGCGTCCTGTGTAGGACTCATAGCGACAGAGCCGATGTTCGCCGCTTTTCCATTCCATACTAAAAGCATACTCCGTCTAGATCTCATTCCAAGAAAAACCTTGAGAACCTTTTACGCCTTTCCCTCCCACTCCCGTAAAAATCTCTCTACATACTCTCGCATGTACGCATCGCGCTCTTCTGCGATCGCACGCCCGGTGTTCGTCTTCATGCGGTCTTTCAACAACAATAATTTCTCGTAGAAGTGATTCAGCGTTGCGCCCGTACTTTTGCTATACGCCTCTTTCGTCGCATGTAACTGTGGAGGATCCAAAGGGTCATGAAGCAATCGCCCCTTATGTCCGCCGTACGCAAACGCGCGTGCAATACCGATGGCACCGAGTGCATCAAGACGATCTGCATCCTGCACGCATTTTCCCTCCAGTGTATCCATGACATCTTCCGTGCCCGCTCCTTTATAGGACAGCGTCGCGATGATCGTGCAGACATGTTCGATCACCGCAGCATCAATGCCATGTCGCTCCAGTACCTTGCGCGCTTCCGCCGGACCCACGGTGTCATCCCCGTCGTGAAATTTCCAGTCGGCGATATCGTGCAACAATGCTGCGAGTTCCACGACAAACAAATCCGCGCCTTCTTCCGCTCCAATGCGTTTTGCCATCTTCCACACGCGTTCAATGTGATACCAATCGTGTCCGGAACTTTCACCGCTCAGATGCGTGTTCATCTCGTCGGCAATCGCGGTGATGATCGAGGATCGATCCATGTCGCACACTGTATCGACTCTCGTGGTGATCACAACCGAAGTGAGAAATATTTCAAATCGAACTCACGAAAATACTCTTGAATCATGGGTGTACGGGTGTACACTCTGCGCATGCCTATCACTTCCACCTCTCCCCTCATTCTCGGCCGCTCGACGCGCCTGCTCATTGACTGCTCGCGCATGTTCAGAGATGACCAGAAAGCGCAGGGAGAAGCGGAAATGAGCACGCTGCTCGCCTGGGTGAGCAAGTATCCCAGGCGGGCGGAAGTGCAGGTGGTGTTGGGTGGCTACCGCAATGGAAATGCCAGCCGAAAATTGCAGAGCAGATTGCAGGCATTGGGATGCACGGTGATCGCAAGACACAAGGCTCGCGCATAGAGAAACATCATCCCTTTTTCTTTTGTCATCACACACACAATCCCCGGCAGGGGCATGCTTCTTGTGAACGGGAAGTCATGAGAGTATGCCCCTGCACCATCGGCCAGAGAAGTTGAGAAAATTATAGCTCGCGTTCTCTCACTGCGGTAGCATGCACTCCTATGAAGGCGTTCGGGTCCGCGCTCGTCGTCATCACCGCTGTATTGTGGATCCATGTTTCTTCCGCGCATGCGCAGTATGCTGAGGATGGTTCATACTCGCCAGCATTGTCGTACGCAAAAGAACAGGGATGGATGACCGGGTCCGCTTCACCTGCAAAGGCAGTGACCAAGGCGGAATTATTGAAAATTGTGCTGCTCGCGTCGGGGCATGAAGACGAAGTAAGACGTTGCCGACCGCGCAACAGCCAACGGATCGCCGATGTACCGCCGGATGCCTGGTTTGCGCCATACGTCTGCGCGGCATTGCGCTTACAACTTGTCGTGCAACCGGAGAGCGGTCACTTCAATCCAGGA
This sequence comes from uncultured Candidatus Peribacteria bacterium, assembly GCA_964448615.1. GTDB lineage: Bacteria > Patescibacteriota > Gracilibacteria > Peribacterales > Peribacteraceae > CAYUWH01. The sequence goes on along the minus strand of CAYUWH010000009.1, from coordinate 42,263 downwards.
AAAAAAGTGTCGTTTGCAGAAACGGCGAAGATTGTTTCTTTGGGAATTGATGCAATGGAGCCAGTGGAAAGTCCGACATGGTATGCGCCGTACGTCTCGCACCTGGCGACGAAGCAGGCGGTGCCTCCGACGATTGTCAGTCATAAATCGTACGTCGCGCGCGGAGAATTGGCGGAGATGTTACAGCGCTTGAAGCAGCGAAAAACGGACCTTGCATTTGCCGATGCCGAAACGTTGCTCAATGGGAAATGCACGTGGTTCGAAGAGCAGGGGATTCCGGGGGTGGATCTTGATCGCGTGAAAGAAACATGGCTCTCGTGGATCAATGATGTTCGCGCGTCGGTAGGTGTTCGGCAGCTCTCGTACGACAGACAGCTGACGCGCACGGCTGCGGCGTGGTCTGGGCAGGCGGCGCTTGCGGGAGCTATTTCCCATAAACGCGAAGGGCAGACGGCCTACTACGATTACAACCGCATGACCGATTGGTTTGACGGATTCGGCATCAGGTTCGCGAATGTCGACCGAACCACTTTTACCGAAAGTATCGGATGGGGGATTGTTCGGTGCCCGAACAACAAAGATTGTACGGAACAATTTATCAGTGCTGTCAAAACAACTTTTGATTTCTATATGGCGGAGAAAGGGAAGGCAAGCAAGCCGCACTACAACTCCATGGTCAATAGTGAGTTCCGCAAAGTCGGGCTTGGGATTGCGGTAAAGAACGATCGCTATTATCTGACGATGCATTACGGAACCGCGATCACATCGTCGCCCGAGCCGCTCTGTCCGTAGTACTCCGGTCATCCGAATCGGTTTTGCAATTCGGAAGACTCGTCGTATGTTCGGCATGTTCTTTCTCTTTCTCATTATTTTTATGAAATTCCGATCAGCACTTTTGGGAATAACAGGTGCCCTGCTCCTCGTATCCGCCCCCGCACTCGCCGCGACGTACGGCAGATTTTGGGATACGCAAGGCACTCCGTATCAATCCGCCATCGAGCGCATGGTGAATTTAGGAGTCATGAACGGCTATAACAACGGCAGTTTCGGCACGAATGACATGCTTACCCGCGGCCAGATGGCGCTGATTCTCGATCGGTATGATCAGAATGTGATCGAGCCGCTGCGACGCCAGATGGGATACGACGGATCCAATTATCATTCGTCCGCGTATTACTGCGGCAACGGAAGGCTGGAATCCGGCGAACAATGCGATGACGGCAATCTCCGAAACGGAGACGGCTGCAATGCTTCGTGTCGTCGGGAATATTCGAATACCTACGGACGTTGTGCGGGTGGCTATAACGTTGGGGATGTGTACAAGGCCTCCGATGGCTGCAACAGTTGCACCTGTATGGACACGGGAGAGATCATCTGCACGAACTATCGCTGCTCCGGATCCAGCACGTACGAAACGTCATACAACTGCACCGACGAACGCAATGACTACGAAGATGCGATCGATGAATACGATCATTGTTCCCGCGATAGCGATTGCACGGTTTTTTCTGCGAGCTGTCCGTACCTGACCTGCGGCGAGGCAATTAACGAAGATGACGAAGATCGCGTGCGCGATGCCGCCGATGAGTATATCAGCTGCAAGCAGCGCCGGGGTGATCCCATGACCTGCGCATCATGCAGTTCACAGAGGGTGGCGTGTGTGAGCGGTCGCTGTGTCCTTCGTTAAAACGTAAAAAAAAGGGGGCCGATCAGTGTGATCGGCCCCAGGCGTTAGGAGAGTTACTCTGCGAGAAGCTCTCCCCTCAGGATGGGCATGTCTGTGTGAGCGGTGATACCGAGCCGTACATCGCCGGTAGGCTTCTTCTCGATGAGCATAAGCTCGACTTCGAAGTTTGCTCCGATGTAGAGTTTTCCACGGACACGCATCCTATACGTACGCATAGGCAGCTTCCTCGTTTGCTCCATCGTGAGCGGACGGGTGAGCAGGCCAAGATACGGAGGCAGCTCGATCTCGCCTTGCTTTCCTGAGTACAGCGGAATTCCTTCAGGGATCTGCAGACCGATCCTGGCGCGCGTGTCGTTTGGAAGAGTCGTAATGAGGGTGGTGATCCGAATGAACGAGCCGATCCAAATGACGTTCTGGCCCTTAATGGGCTTACGAGTGAGCACAAGCATGTGCCGCCCTCCTAACATGATTCACAGCAGAAAACGGCCTGTCCGTTTCCCTTGCGAAGTCCATGAAATGTACGAGAAACAGTACATTGTGTCAATCAAAAAAGGAGGTCAACGATCTGACCTCCGGGTGTTGCTGAAGAGACATTAGGTGGTACCGGTGCCGGCACCGGGCACTTGCGTCTCGGCCCCCTTTAACGGGAGCAGTTCCTGGCGATAGATCGGGACATCTTTCGGGGCCTCGATCCCCAAGCGGATCTTCCCCCGATCAATGTCTACCACGGTGATACAGATGTCGTCACCGATGTAGATCTTCTCGCCGAGCTTGCGTGAAAGAACCAGCATTGGCCACTCCTTCAGCGTTCGCGCTGGCATCCGACCGTCGGATGACAAAGCGCGAAGTACTTTGATGGTAGCACTGCCTCGTTATGCAATGAAAGACTTTCGTGTCACGACAAGGAGTAATCCTGCGCTCAGGATACCGAGTAACCAAAACGCCGCAGGTCCGGAGTCGGGTTGCGCGAGAGGCTTGGATTTTACCTGCTGCATCAATGGCGGAGTGGTGGCGGAGGCGGTTTTTGTCGGAACATAAGCGGCCGTTTTGCTGTCGACCGTGAACGGATTTTGCGGAATGCCGTTCGCATCGGTCGTGCTTGGCATTACCGAAGAAGCAAAAGAGGTGGTGCCGAACACAGGGGGAAACAGGTCGGAAGACATAACACTCGAGAATGCTTGTGTGGACATACTCGATGATGCACTGCTGGAAGCGATGAACTCTATTTCAACCGTCAGTGTTCCCGTATAGGCGCTCTTCGTGCGCGATCCAAAGGTGTAGTCTCCGCCCTGCAAATCAGGAGAGAGCGTAACAGCCAGCTCCTTGTCTTTGAAGATGGGAGAAGTTTGCAACGTTGCTCCTTTTTCATCTTTCAGCGTGTCGCTGTGGATAATATGCGGAATCGTATCTTCATTTTTCCAACGGATTTTCTCTCCAGGCCGAATGGTGAGTGTTGCCGGCTCGAATCCTTGAGGGGTAATGCGAATGACTTGCGTTGAATCCGTCAGCTGTCCGAGCAGGTTGAATCCCTCGAATGCCAAGAAGCCGAGCGTCAACGCGCAAAGAATACCCACAATGGCTGCGGGCTTGCGTGACACGGAGATTGCCGCAACTGCCTCCACTGCCTGCGCAGGACCGGCAGCAGGCCGTGCCTCATCGGTCGTGTGCCAGTGAGGATGAAGATCAGACATGAGCGGAGGCGGAGAATTGGCGACGCAGTGCAAGGAGCGTGCCTATGACGGCACAGACGCCGAAGAAGATCAGCATCGAGGATGAGCTGCCGGTTTCTCCAGAGATCGCGCCACCCGTTGCGGGAGCTTTACCGCGCGGTCCCTGGTTCAATGCACTGGCGCTCAAAGGCGCCGTGGAGGTTTCCGGATGACCGATCAAAACGCTCACCTCCTTACTGAATTGTGTTTCTTGGCCGTTTTTATTCACCCCGCGTACTGCAAAATAATACGTGGTATTTTCCATGAGTCCGCGGATGGTGAGCGTGGTGGAAGCTTTATCGATATTTCTGCGATGCAGATACTTACCGGATGTCTCTCCGTAGTACACGTTATAGCTTTGTAATTCCGAGGAATTGAGAGGATCCCAGGCGAGATAAGCAGTGTTTCCTTCTGTCGTTACGCGCAGGTTCTGAATTTGCAAGAGCGTGAAGACGGTGGCAGACGTGCTCTGTTGAGAGGTGGTTGCTGCGACAGAGGAGGAAGAGGTGTTGCTTTGGTTGCTTCCATTTTCTGCTGCAGAAGATTGAGCGCCTCCATTTAGGGGGTCGGAAGCAACGGAAGACATGAATCCTTCCGAGGCGTTGCTTGCTGCGGAACTTGCCTTCGGGGCATCGAGCCGGACAATGAGGGAGCCGAGAGTATTCGGCAATACATTCGTTTCGTCAGTTCCGCTTTTGGTGATAACGGCGGAATGACTGTCCTTGGTGCCGCTTACATCATCGAATGAGAGAACCGTGGAGTTCGAGGTGACAGCGAGAATTTTCATTTTGATCCGCGCAACTTTAATAAGCTTACTGGAGAGTGGTGTCGGCGTGCTTGCGCCGATTTTCACGAGACCGTTCTCGGTATCAAAATCCGCCTCGCCGGGCACCGGCAAAGAGAAGGACGGCGACAGTTCCACGCTCATGCCTTCCAGAAGCGTCGGATCATACCCAAACCATCCACGAACGCGGGAAATGGGATTTTCTTGTGGATTCACGATGACGAGATCCATATCAAGCACATCACCGATTTTCAAAATATCCGTTTGACGATGCAGCGGATCCGCTACGGCAAACATCGGACAGATACTTCCGTCCGTCGGAGTAGTGATGCCGGGGATATCGGCACCGATCGGTCCACCGAATACATTCTCTAATTCGTTATCCGTTGCATCGCAGTGCGGGCGCAATTCAAGAATCGTATCGTTCTCCGCTGCCACTGCTATCGAAGGAAGTGCCAGTGCGCCCACAAGCGCTGCGGCTTGCAAGGCATGGAAGAGCCTTTGGGAGCGCGAAGAAAGGTGCATATGGTCAGAGAGTCAGGGAACCTGCATGGTCATGCAGGATGCGAAGGGCGTCATCAATCGTCAGCTTGCCATCGGCATTCGGATCACCAAGGAGTGCCTTGGCATCCGGCTGCCTGTAGCCGTTGGCGATTTCCAGAATGACAATCACGTCGCGTGTATCGACGGTGTCATCTCCGTTGACGTCTCCGGCCAGCCTGCCACCGAGCGCCTCCGTCGAGCCGACCGTCCGGACATTGCCGGAGGTCTGCGTGCCGATGGTAAATGCGCTCAACATGCAGAGCACTCCGAGGACCACGAGCTGAGCCGTTGGTGTGTGTGCCCTTTTGGGGCGGGTGTGTGTTTTCATTTCTCCTCATTATACGATAAATCGTGTTTTTGCTCAATCCAGTGAGTGTTGCGCAATTGCTAATATGTTTCCTGAACATCTGCAGGCAAAACCCTCGTAAATCGCTACTATAGGCCCATCGCAACCCTGTTTTTCTTCACCGGCGAGAATACTCATGCATTGCGCGAGGAAAAAATTCGCTGGATTCGTCAATTCGAGGAAAAATACGGGTCTGAAAATCTGATTCGGCTCGAAGGAGCCCGCCTCTCGTTCCGGTCACTGCTTGATGAAATCGCCGTGGCGCCGTTCATCGCACCGAAGCGCCTCATTGTTGTAGAGGGGGTGATGAAAGCATCCAAAGAGGAAATTCAGGCGATCCCTGTGAATCTTCATCCTCAAAATATTCTCCTCTTCGTCGATCCTAAGCCCGATAAACGCTTATCGGGCACCAAAGAATTGCTGAACATTGCGGATATCAAAGAATTTAAGCCGCTGACAGGACTTTCGTTGCGTCAATGGATGCAAAAAACATTGCACACGCTCGGTGCGTCCATCACTCCGGATGCGGAGGCGGCCTTGCTCGATATGACCGGAGAAGATCAGGAATTGCTCCAACAGGAATTACAAAAGCTCGCGCTTGCTGCAGCAGGTAAGCCGATCGCCAGGACACTGGTGGAAGAGATGGTGTCGCCGACCGATGAGGGAATTGTGTGGAAACTGTCCGATTTACTTGCCGCCGGGAAAAAGCAGGAAGCGATCCTGTATGCGCATCGTATTTTGGAGCGCGGGGGTGACGCTTATGGGCTCTGGGCGATTATGCTGAACATGCTGAAAAACACGGTGGCGGTTTTTGCAGAGATATCTGCAGGCAATACGGATCAGAAAGAAATCTCCCAGCGTACCGGACTACATTTCATGGCAGTGCGATCGATTGTCGGCTATGTTCGCACGCTCAAAAAGCCGCAACTGCAGAGCATGCTTGAGTGGGCGGTGGAAACCGACAAAGCGTTAAAAACCGGATCGTTCCGCTCCACGGACGAAGCGCCGGAAGAACTACACTCGTTGATCGATCAATTTCTGCTGAAGTATCCGTAAACAGTCATGGTTCCATGCGCCCCGAGATGTCATCCCGAGGGGCGACGAGTGGGTCTCCTTACCATGACTTCACGCCCCCTCGATTTCCTTCAAAAGGTTTTCCGTATTTCCTTCCTCTGCGGCTTTTGCCTGCTGTTCGGCGTTCAATCTCTGCTCGGCGCGCGCCTTTCGGTCCTGCTCGACTTTTTCAAGCGACTCCGCCTGGGCCGCCGTATTAAGTTGCTTGTCGTATTTCGCATCAATGGCAGACAACTGCTGGCGCTCATTGTCGAGAATTCCTTTGAGATTTTGCAATTGTTCCGGCGTCATGATCGGCAAAATATTGATCCAGTACTGACGCTCTTCGTCATTCATGCTTTCCGAGTGCGTGATCAAATCGATCAGCTCCGGAAACTGCGCCTTCACCTCATCGGGAATATTCAGTGTGCTTGCGGAAAACATGCCCTGCGTCGAAGCCATGCTTGCAGCGGCGGCACTGGTATCTTGTTGTGAAAATTGAGGATCGTCAGCCATGGAAGCAGAGTAATTGAGATTGTCGATAACGTAAAGCTCCGCCATGCATCATGAGTATTTAGTATTTAGTATTGAGCAAAGTAGATTACCAAATACGAAATACCTGATACTAAATACTCATCAGGCTACCTTGACAACTTCGTACTCCACAATACCGGATGGCGTCGAGACTTTTACTGTTTCACCACGCGTTCTGGTAAGAAGTGCCTTGCCGATAGGGGATTCATTACTGATCTTATGGTCGAACGGATCCGCTTCGGTGGCACCGACGATCGTATAGATCTCTTCTTCGCTGTCTTGCGTGTTGCGAATGGTCACGCTGGAGCCGATGTTCACTTCTTTTCCTTCTTTTTTACTGTCCGTCGCCTTCTCGGTGATAATCTTTGCGCTCTTGATCTTCTGCTCGAGTTCAAGGATGCGGCCCTCGATAAAGGCCTGTTCGTTCTTCGCTTCCTCGTATTCGGAGTTTTCTGAGAGGTCTCCGTACGAAATGGCTTCCTTCAAGCGCTGTGCAACTTCCTTGCGACGCACGGTCTTGAGGTTTTCCAATTCATCTTTCAGCTTCTTTAGTCCTTCCTTGGTCACCAAGGTTTCCTCATGATCGTCATCATAGGCAGCGGAAGAACCGCCGGAAGGAGCAGCAAGAGTGTCGCCGAGGGAGAGTCCGTCATTCAGAAAATCATCAGCCATGAAAATTGGGGGAAACGCCCCTATTTTAGCGATAATAACGGTTTTCGCAAGCTATTGGCTGGCCGTCTGTAGAGATGTGCAAATTGCACGCCTCTACATGGCGTTTCCCGTCAACGCATGTAATTCGACCCGCCATCGGCAATGTTGATCGAATGGGGGTGGCTCTCGAGCAGGCTGGCCTGGGTAATGCGCACAAAACGGGTATTGGCATGAAAATCCTGGATTGTTCGTGCTCCGACGTAATAGAAGGAAGAACGAAGACTTCCGACTGCCTGGTACAGGAAATCGACGGCGGATCCTTTATAGGCAACGAGCCCTTCGACCCCCTCGGCAATGAGTTTGCGGCTCTCGGTTTTCATGGATTGGCCATAGCGCTCGGCCCCACCTTTTTGCATAGCGCCTACCGATCCCATGCCGCGGTATTGCTTATACTTTTTGCCATCGATATCGAGAGGTTCACCCGGTGATTCATCGTGACCCGCAAGCATGGACCCGAGCATGACGGCATGGGCGCCGCACGCAAGCGCCTTTGCGATATCACCCATTTGCCGGATGCCTCCGTCTGCGATGATGGTGGCAGAACTGCCTTTGGCACCCTCGACCGCTTCGAGGATTGCGGCGATCTGTGGGACGCCGATGCCGGTGACGATGCGCGTGGTGCAGATGCTGCCCGGTCCCACGCCTACGCGCAGAATGTCTGCGCCCGCTTCGACCAACGCTTTTGCTCCTTCCTTCGTCGCCACGTTGCCGGCCATCACGACTTGCTGCGGGGCTCTGCTCTTGATGTGCTTCACGGCATCGATGATCCACTTCGAGTAGCCATGTCCGGAATCCACGACGATCACATCGACTTCCGCATCGAGCAGTGCTTTCACGCGCTCTTCCAAATCCGAACCCGCACCGACTGCAGCGCCGATGAGGAGTCGATCCTTTGCATCCACTGCTGCAAGTGCGCGGTCAGCGACGGGAGCCGCCTTTCCCTTTTTTACCATCTCCGCTTGGGTGGAAACTTGCAAGTTGCGATGAATAATCCCGAGTCCGCCGCAATTCGCCATCGCAATCGCCATCTCGACTTCCGTCACCGTGTCCATCGGTGAAGAGATCAACGGAATTTTCAATGACAGCGTAGGATGCAACTTCGTACTGGTATTTGCATCGTCACGGCGCATGTCCGTGTAGTTCGGCAACAGCAGAACATCATCGAAGGTCAGGCCGTCGATCTCGCTGATTTTGGAAGAAAAGGCAGACATAAACATCAGAGGTACAAATTTTTATCAGGATCGTTGGTGATGAAGCTCGCTTCGAATGCCCACTTCGTCGTTTGGTCGAGCTGTGCTTCATCGAGAATTTCATGCTCCAACATCATGCCCATTTCCCTCTTTAAATTTGTCCGAAGCATCGAGGGATTATCGGTATTAAAGCAGAATTTGATCTCGTTCTGCCACAACGTTTTAATGATTTCTTTCATGTGCTGCATGTCCCGAATAAATTTTACGCTGAGATTCGACGTGGGACACAGACAGAGCGTGATGTTCATCTTGCGCACTTTTTCCATCAGCGGCTTTGAGGTGTAGCAGCGGAAACCATGATTCACTCTATCCGGCTTCAGCACGTCCAACACATGATCCATTTCTTCGGCAGTACCATCTTCGCCGGTGTGCACGGTGGTCTTGAGTCCGGCATCGCGCAGTTCATCGTAGAGCCGGCTGTAATCTTCATACTTAAATTCGTTCTCGCCGCGCGGTCCGGCGATATCAACGCCGACGACGCCGCGATTGCGATACTTGATCGCCTTCTTCGCGATGATCGCATTTTTTTCAAACGGCAAACGGCGATCCAGCATGAAGTGAAGACCCGCTCGCACTCGGGGAAATTCGATGAAAGCCTTCTCCATCCCGCGCAGTGCCGCGAGAATGATCTGATCCAAATCGCGTTCGCCTTCGCGGTTGCGATAGAGAGGATTGAAGCCAGGCTCCAACAAGGTGATGTTGTTGACGCGATAGGCTCCGCTCACCACTTCGTACACGGTGCGCTCCATCGCGGTAGGGGAGGACTGGATGAGTTCCGACCAATGGAAGAGTTTGTGATAATCCTCCCACGTGACTTCTTCCTTATTCAACGTGACAAGATCGTAAAATTCGCGGTAATCCTTTGTGGGCAACTTGATGCCTTGTTCGTGCGCGATGCTCCACAAAATGTGGGCCTCAAGAGATTGCCCCAAGTGGAAGTGCAGTTCTGCGAGTTCTTTTTTTGGTCGAGTCGAAGCTACCATGGGCTATTTTTATCCCAGGGGAGGGGAGAACGCAAGTGGCACTACCTCCCCAACACATCCGGCCATGCAATGCTTGGCAAAGCACTTACATCTTCTTGCTGCAAGGCCTCGACCAGGCGTTTTACAAGTTGCACGTTGGTAATGAGGGAAATGCCGCGATCGGTTGCAAGACGGCGAATAAAATACCCGTCCGTCTGTTCACGGCTTTCGTGATTCGGAATATTGATGACGAGATCGATGCGTTTGTTGTCGAGATACTCTTTGATGTTCGGACTGCGCGGCTCGGAGACCTTGTAGAGCATGGCCGAGGGAATGTCACGGGACTTCAAAAACTCATGCGTGTTCTGCGTCGCGAAGAGTGAAAACCCTCGTTCGTGAAATGCCTGAATGGCCGGCAGCAATGCCACCTTGTCTTCCAGTGTGCCGATGGTCACGAGAATGTTTTTCTGCGGAATCTTAAAGCCCACCGCAAGCATGGCGATGAGCAAGGCTTGTTCCACATTATTGCCGAAGCAGGCGACCTCTCCCGTGCTCGTCATCTCCACGCCGAGTCGCGGGTCGGCGCCTTGCAGGCGCGAGAAGCTGAATTGTGCGGCCTTTACGCCGACGTGATCCAAGTCGAGCGTTTGGTATTTGATATCCGTTGGCGCTACGCCAAGCAGCGCTTGCGTGGCAAGAGTTGCGAAGTTTTCGCCCGTCACCTTGCTTGCAAACGGGAAGCTGCGGCTCGCGCGCAGATTGCATTCGATCACTTTGAGATGGTTGTCCTTCGCGAGGAATTGAATGTTGAAAGGACCTGAGATGTTCAGGCCTTCGACAATTTTTCGCGCGATGCCTTTGAGTCGGCGCAATGTTTCCATGTTCACGCGCTGCGGCGGCAGCACGATCGTCGCATCACCGGAGTGCACGCCTGCGTTTTCAATATGTTCGGCAATCGCGTACAGCAACAATTTTCCATGCTGTGCGACGCCGTCGAGCTCGATTTCTTTGGCGCCCTGTTCGAATTTTGAGATGACGACCGGTGCATCTTGGCTGAGCAGCGTCGCTTGATCCAAGAACGAGGCGAGATCATCTTCCGTGTGTACAACCGCCATCGCAGCGCCGGACAGCACATAACTCGGACGCACGATGACAGGATACCCGACATCCTTCGCAAACGCGGCTGCCGAAGACATTTCCGCAAACTCTTTCCATTTCGGTTGATTCACGCCAATCTTATCGAGCAAGGCGGAGAACTTGTGACGATCCTCCGCGCGATCAATATCCGCAGGATCTGTACCCAAAATCTTGAGACCGGCTTTCGCGAGTTTGGGCGAGAGATTATTCGGAATTTGTCCTCCCATGGAAACGACGATTCCTTGAGGATGTAACAGATCCGCGATATCGCGAACACGTTCTTCGGTTAGCTGTTCGAAGAAGAGGATGTCGCACTCATCGTAATCGGTGCTGACGGTTTCCGGATTGCTGTTAATCATCGCCACTTCATGTCCGAGACGCTGCAATTCTTTGACGGCTTGCACGCAGCACCAGTCGAATTCCACCGAAGAACCGATGGAGTACGGACCCCCGCCCAGAACGATGATACGCGCGCCATGTTGCTCAAAGACAACATCATGCTCCGTCCCATGATAGGTCATATAAAGATAGTTCGTCTTTGCCGGGAATTCTCCGCCGAGCGTATCGATCTGTTTGATAATAGGGAGAATGCCCCACTCTTTGCGCAGCGTGCGCACTTGCTCCGCGGGAAGACCGACAAACTTGCCGATCGAGAAATCGGAAAATCCGGCGCGTTTCGCAGCTTTGAGCATTTCCGGCTTGAGAGGTTCATCGCTTGTATGGAGCAACTGCTTTGCGATCACTCCGCAATGATGGATGCGTTCTAGGAACCACGGGTCAATGCCCGTGGCAATAGCCACCTCGTCGACGCTCCACTCTTGCTGCAACGCAGCCGCGACGGCAAAGATGCGGCGTGGGGTCGGGCGCTTCACTTCGCGCGTGAGATTCTCGAACTTAAACGGATGCGTGTACAACCCATCCGCTCCGATGTTCAACATGCGAAGGCCTTTCTGCAGTGCCTCTTCAAAGGTGCGTCCGAGCGCCATCACTTCTCCGACGGATTTCATTTCACTCGTCACTTGATCGGAGACGTGCTTGAATTTTTGCAGATCCCATCGCGGAATTTTCACCGCGACGTAATCGAGCGACGGCTCGAAGTCCGCGCAGGTCACTTGGGTGATGGCATTGCGCAATTGCGGCAACGTATGACCGAGTGCGATTTTCGCCGCGACGAATGCAAGCGGATACCCCGTTGCTTTCGAAGCCAGAGCGGAAGAGCGGCTGAGACGCGCATTCACTTCGATCACGCGGTAGTCGCGCGACTTCGGATCAAGCGCATATTGAATATTGCACTCTCCGATAATCTGAAAGTGTCGAATCACTTTCAGCGCGATCGAGCGCAGCATTTGATATTCGGTGTTATCCAGCGTCTGACTCGGCGCCACGACGATCGATTCGCCGGTATGGATTCCCAGCGGGTCGACGTTCTCCATGTTGCACACCGTGATGCAGTTGTCAGCGCCGTCGCGTACGACTTCGTACTCGATTTCCTTCCAGCCGGTCAGATCTTCTTCCACCAACACAAGATTGGATTCCACAAATGATTTTTGCAGCAATTCTTTGAGCTCTTCTTCACCGCCCGCGCGGCCGCTTCCTTTTCCTCCCAGCGCAAAAGATGCGCGCACGATGACCGGAAAGCCGATCGTCTCCGCAGCCTTCATGCCTTCTTCTACCGTGGAACAAGCGAAGGAGCGAGGAACATGAATGCCGATTGTGCGCAGCTCTTGATTGAAGAGTGCGCGATCTTCGGTTTTCTGGACGCTGTCCAGCGAAGTGCCGAGCACCTGCACATTGTATTTATCCAAAATGCCAAGCTCCTTGAGTTTCATGCCGCAGTTCAGCGCGGTTTGTCCGCCGAAGCTCACGGAGATCGCATCGGGTCGTTCCTTCTGAATGATGTCTTCCACAAACACCGGACTCACGGGCACAAAATATACGCGGTCGGCGAGACCCCAGCTCGTCTGATTGGTGGCAATATTCGGATTGATAAGGACGACGCGCTTTCCTTCTTCCTTAAATGCTTTGATGGCCTGGCTTCCGGAATAATCGAATTCTCCCGCTTCTCCGATTTTCAGGGCGCCGGAACCTAGCAAGAGAATTGTTTGCACGGAAGAACGACCGTCTCCGCCGCTCGCATGCGTACCGGAAACGTGGCCGCTTTTCTCTGAATCAGTCATCGTCCGCGGCAGCCTACCTCAGCGACTATGAGATGGCAACAGCGTTCTCGCTTTGAAAAGAGACAAACGTCGTCATTGATGTTACGGTCTCCGCATGCGTCGCGTTTCCTCCGCCATCGTCTTGGCAGTACTCATCGCACAGCAGGCACATGCCGGCGTGTGGGATATTCTGGAGCAAGATCTGAAGGCGGCGGAAGATGCGCAAATTCTCGACACCGAGGCGGACGCCGCACTGAGAACAGAGGCCGCACGCGAAGCGACTGCAACATTGTTTCCCGAACTTCCGCTTGAAACAAAAGGCACGCTCGAGTTGCGACGCGAGCAACGAGTGGGGGATTTTGTGAGCGTAGAAAACTCAGGGAAAACGATTGTCTTTCATGACGTGCCGCTCAAAGAATGGTTTGCGCCGTACGTGCGCGTGATGGCGGAACAGGGAGTGGTGAACGGATACCAAGATGAACACGGTAATCCGCTCGGACTCTTTAAGCCGCAGAGCAATGTGTCCGTCGAAGAGCTCGCAAAAATTGTCGTATCGTTGACGGGCGGCATCGCTCCCGATTGTCCCGCAACACCCCGCAACCCCACGGCTTCGGGCAGTTGGTCGTTGCCCTTCGTCGGATGCGCTGAGGCGCGCAATTGGGTGGTGTTCAGTGACGGCAGTATCAATGTAAAGCGCCAGGCCTTGCGCTCCGAAGTGATTGTGACAGCACTGCAAGCCTATAAACAGGAGGCAGCGACCGCCTCAGGGACGATTTTCAACGATGTTCCCGCCTCCATTCAATTCGCGGCATCCATTGAGAAAGCGCATGCCGATGGGCTGGTGACGGGCTATAGTGATTCGCAAGGAAATGCCATCGGAACCTTCGGCCCGCATGATCCCGTGACGCGCGCCGAACTCGTAAAAATCCTCACGCTCGCGCAGCAGGTCTATACCAAAAAGAAATAGCGCTCACAGATGATGCTTCAATGTTGAATGCACATGCGCGTGAGTTGGCGTGCGGAAGAGTGCGAGCAGGATATTGCCGAGAATGAGGAAGGAACCGCCCGCGATGTGATACCACTGCACCATTTCTCCAAGATAAAAATAGGCGAAAATGGTACTTGAGAGCATGTCGAGCGTACTGACGAGTGAAATCGTGGAGACGGGCAAGTATTCGATTGCCTTGTAATACATCATGCTGTTCAAGAAGCGCGAGATGAGTCCGAAGCCGATCAGTGTGGGAACGAGCAGCAGTGGAAAGACCTTCAGCTCATCGACGAGTCTGTGATCGATGAACGAAGAGAGAATAAGGAATGCGATGATTGCAATAGAGGAGCGGCAAAACAGAGCAATATGACCGTCAATGTGTGCAATGAAGCGCCGATACACGATGCTGCTGCAGGCAAACGACAGCGTCGCGATGATAATGATCAGGTCTCCGGGCTGAAAAGAAATGCTTTTGCTGAAACCTTGGAGCGTCACGAACAAAATACCGACGAATACAGCGCTGATCGCGAAGAAATGTGCTTTTTCCAAGCGTTCACCCAGAATGAATTGCGCAAGGAGCAGCATAAAGATGATGTCGGCCTTGCCAAAGAGGCTGGCATTCACGGCAGTGGTCAGACTTAAGCCCGTAAACCACAACATCGGTCCGAGCAATCCACCAAGGACTCCGGCTGCAGCCAGGGCGCACAACTCCCTTTTTTTCAGGCGGCCCAGCGTGTGCAAGACAGGGAAGAGTCCGAAAGAAATGAGAACAAAGCTGCATGTCAGTAATTCACTGACGAAGACCAGCGAAAGAGGAGACAGCGCCGTGCCGAGCTGTTTGGCAAATGAATTGAAAGTCGATGCGGCCAGCAAGCAGATCGTCAGCGCAGTGCCGCCGATCGCCTGCCCGCTAAGGGCATTGTGCTTCCAGCTGATATACGGCCAGCGACGGGTTTGTATGTGAACCAACCCTTCATTATACCATGTTTTGAGGTTAAGTTCAACTAACAAGATCTGTCATTAGAGGCAAAAACACGCGCCCCTCCATTGTTAGAATTGCGAATCCATGCCGAAGCCGCCGGATTCCTCATCGTAACCCGTGATGTTGCAATCGGAACGTGCAGAGCGGTAATTCCGCCAGGAATTGTTTACTTCATCGCGTAGAAGATCGTTTTCCGTTCTCCATGCATAGCCGAATTTATTCCACACCGCTTTAAGAGAGGTGCGGCGCTTAGAGGCGTCGCTAACACTCCATGCAGTTTTCAGCAATGTTCTGCGTGCTTCCAGTCGATTGTTCATGCGTGTGTAGTGCACGTTGAGCGCATGCAAAATCCGCGTTTCCCTCGCATAGGCTGCATTGCGCACGCAGGTAAGTTTTTCGGCATTCAAGGGCATCGTAACCGCGGAGCTCGGCGCAGCGGCAGCGGGCAGTGCAAGTAGAAGAAGCATACAAGCCAAAAGCATTCGTGAAACAAGCGTCGGAGACATAGGCGCAGGGAGGAGAATGATATGTATCAAGACGCGAAGAGCGCTGCGCTCTTACACTGTGTTGTTGTTACAACGAGGAAAAGTGATGAAAAAACACGAGAACCCCGACGATTCCCGCGCCGCACGAAAGCAATAACACGATGCCCGCCATCATGTCTTTCATTTTTTTAACCGACGCATGATGTTCCGGTTCGATCACGTTAAGCAAATCTTCGACGAGCGTATTGAACATTTCGCCGCCCAATACCAACATGATGGCAAAAAGAATAATGGCTGATTCACTGAAGCTGAATTGAAAAACAATCAACGCAATCACGATGAGGATCGCAGCTGCGCTCTGAATCCGAAAATTTGGCTCTTCTTTCCAAACCTGTCCTATGCCGCGAAGTGCATGTGAGAGGCTGCGGAGAAAACGATGACGCATGTGCGGATTCTAGAACGTTACCTCTCGAAAAAACAGCGCCAACAGCAAGCACTCTTCCACTTCGGAAACGATTTGACGCTTAAAACTATTTTACGAATGAGGATAGCCGATTCTGAAGCATGCACGCTTTGTGACAGTTTGCAGATCAACATACGTCAGGGATTGCCGAAGGTCGCCCTTGTCCCGTCATCTTTCTTTACAGCAGTTGGCGTCCAGCGCCTTCAATGTTTCTTATTTTCTTCCCATTTCTTTCTATGAACACTGCGAAACGAATCAGTCGGTTCGCTCCGCGCATGTTGCTCTCGAAGAGTGCGATGATTACCGCGTTTATTGCCGCCGCGGGAATTGTTCCAGCCGCGAGTGCATGCGAGTTTCCATACGTATCCTGCGGATCAGTGACGCCCTCGATCCAGGATGCGAATGTCGATGCGAATGCGGATACCGACGTACATTCCGTCATTAACGCCGGGTCGGCGAATAACGTCCAAGTCGATCAAGACGGTGGTGGCTCCTCTCCTTGGTGGATGGGCGGCAGCGGATTCCAGAATGCGGATGTCGATGCCAATGCTGACACCGATGTGAACTCCCTCATCAATGCTGGTTCGAGCAATGATGTGGATCTCAATCAAGATGGAGGCGGCTTCCAGAGTGCCGATGTCGGAGCGGATGCCGACACCGATGTGCACTCCTTCATCAATGCAGGATCTGCGAATGTGGTTGATGTGAACCAAGATGGTGCTGCAAGCGGTCCTTGGTGGATGGGCGGCAGCGGATTCCAGAATGCGGATGTCGATGCCAATGCTGACACGGATGTGAATTCCGTGATCAACGCAGGCTCTTCCAATGATGTGGATCTGAATCAGGACGGTGGCTCCTCTCCTTGGTGGATGGGCGGCAGCGGATTCCAGAATGCAGATGTCAATGCAGATGCTGACACGGATGTGGATTCCGTTATCAATGCCGGTTCGAGCAATAACATCGATGTCGATCAGGACGGCGGTGGATTCCAAAATGCATCGGTCAATGCGAATGCAGACACGGTCGTGAATTCGCTCATCAATGCCGGATCGTTCAATAACATCGATCTCGATCAGCTCGACAACGCGGTTGCGGGCGGATGGCAGAATGCAGGTGTCGTTGCCGATGCGCAGACGGTGGTCAATTCACTGATCTCTGCAGGTGCACTCAATAACATCGATGTCAGTCAGGTTGGTTCTTCTCCGAATTTCTGGAACTGGTTCTCGACGTGGTGCTGGCCTCAAATCAAGCATCATGTGAAGCCGGTAAAAGTGCCAAAGCCTCACTATGATATGCCCCATGGCTGCCAGAATGACTGCAAGCCTGAGTATAAAAAGCCAGAGGTTTGTCACAATGACTGTGCACCGCACAAGCCGGAATACAAGAAGCCTGATCAGTGCCAAAAGGATTGCTATGACTTCAAGATGCCGAAAATCCACATTCCTGACGTGAAGATCAAGCCCATCAAGGTGATTGTTCCTGAAGTGAAAATCCCGAAGGTGCACATTCCCAAGATCACGATGCCGCACTTCGATAAGCCAAACGTGTGCGATCATGATTGCGGACCGAAGGTGCACAAGCCGGTGATCAAGGTTCCGGTGTACCGCAAGACCTGCGGTTGCACGGTGCCTGCGTACAGGCCAAGTCATCAGAATGCGAATGTTCATTCGGATGCTTCCACAACGGTGAACTCGTACATCAATGCTGGATCGTCCAATAATCTGGATATCAACCAGGATGGTTCCGGTTACCAGAATGCCGACGTGAACGCTAATGCTGATACTGATGTGAACTCCGTGATCAATGCGGATTCCTCCAACATTATCAACATTCAACAGGATTAATCTTCAGTCAGAAGATTCGAAAAGGGAGAGGGTACACCTCTCCTTTTTGACAGTATTTAGTATGCAGTATTGCGTATTATGAATTCACAAATACTAAATACTCTATACTTCATACTTACACCGCCGAAACTTTATTGTGCATCAAGCTGTTCATGAAAGGATTTCGCGGTCTGTTTCATGAAATCAGTCCAGTGAGTGCCGAACTCATGTCCCTCGCCGGTATAGGTGATGAAGCGAACATCTTTTCCAGCCGCCTTCAGTTGTTGTTCCGTTTCTTCGGACCACGCATAAGGCACATCGTTATCCATCGTTCCATGGAAGATGATGACCGGTGCCGTGAGTCGATCGTAGTAGGACGCCGGAGACTTTTCCTTCCAGAGTTGCGGATTGGTGTCGGGCGTTCCCAGTATCTCAATCGCCAGTTCTCCGGCGCGATCTTTCGATTCCCAGCGGTCAAAGTTCTTCCAGGCATCACCGCTGACGGGAGCATAGAGAACGATCGCATTCACGAAAGAGGGATGGCTGACGGCGGCCATCAGAGAAACGCCGCCGCCCAGGGAATGTCCGAGCATACCGATCTTAGCGGCATTGACGTGTGCCGGAGGATTCCGGCGCACGGCATCCACTACCGCAAGTGCATCGACGGCATAGCCCACGTATCGTGCGCCGATGCGATTATCGGGATTCGGATCGGATCCCGCATGTCCGCGATAGTCGATGTGGATGACGGCGAACCCGTTGCGTGCGAGATAATCCTGTTCACGTTTCAGTCCGCGTCCCGTTGTGTAGATCTTCGGGTCAATATAACCATGATTCAAAATAAGAAGCGGGAACGACTCGGTTCCTTTCGGAATATTCATGACACCCGTTACGAGAATGCCGTTGCTGCGATAACTGATCGCATAGCGATCGTACGCGGAATTGGTTGCAAGTTTTTGTCCCACCGTGAAGTCGGTTCCCTGAATCGGAAGATCCGTCAAAGAGGGGATGGTGACTTCCTCCGGAGAAGGACTCATGGGCTGCGAAGACACGCTCGACATGACCGCTCCTGATAAAACGCGAGGAACGTTTTGCTCCTGAACAGGCGCAAGCGCAGGCGAAGCACACGCGGAGAACAAGAGGCAGGCAACGAGAGGGGGGAGTGGGCGCATACTGAAGATTATTCTAGGACACTGACTCCAACGCCAGGAGAATTCCAATCAATATCATTGGGCTTTTCTTGTTCCTGTGCCTGTATCAGTTCAATGCGAAGATCAATGATTCGTCCATCGTCGAGTTGCAGTGAAAATGACGGAGGAAGTTCACGAAAGAAAGGTTCATGACTTGCTTGCTGCAGATTGCTCACTTCAATGATAATGCTGTATTCCCAGCGGGGATCGTGGGAAATCGCTACATCAATTGCTGAGACCAATGCTTGGGTCAAACAAGTTTGTGAGAAAGAAGTTTTTGGAACTTGAGTTCTTAACAAGCGTAACGTTGTCGTAATTTCCGATGCGTGTGTGCGTTCTTGGCGCCGATATTCTTCCAGTGTGGCTTCGGAAATTTGCATGCGCTTTCCGTGTATCAGGATCGCATGAACACCAGCTCGAAGAAGGAGCGTGCAGGCTCTTGCAGCGGCGAACGAATTGATCGGACGCCATTCCGTTCCTTCCAAACGAGCGCGCGTTTCTCCTTGCTCAAACAACTCCAAAATCTCCGCTTCTCGCACGAGATGCGGTTCTGTTTCTGCAATATTTTCGATAGGGCTTCCTTCTTCATGTGCAGTTACGTCTGCGTCAGATTTCCCGAGGAAAATATCACGAAGTCCCATTAAGATTATTATAATTTAGAATGTGTAAATCGTCAATTAATTGCAACAATATTACTCTCAATCAAAGTTGTTTTTAACATAAATTTAATCGCTTTCTTCCCTGCTGTCGTCTTTAAATATGTCTCACGACGGAGAGCATCATTTTTATTAGCGTAGCATTCAAAAAATATTAACTGCAAAGGCTGACGATGTGCCGTTGACGGAACATGTCCACGATTATGATCGGCAATTCGCTGTTGAATATTAGTGGTATATCCAGTGTAGAGATCGCCATCCTTTTGACTGCGAAGAATATATACAAAATACATAGTAAATCAGCATATCCTTTTATGTTTGATAGGAATAGCCCTGCAGTAGATGCTCTTTAAGAAAAAAGCATACTAGAACGACGCATCACTACAGGGCATGAAGCAGTCTTATTTATTCGTGTAAGGCGGTGCCATGTAGCGACTGAGCGAAGCGAAGTCTGCTTCATGGTGCCGCCGACTGGAATTGAACCAGTACGCCCGGGTATGGGCAAGGGATTTTAAGTCCCTCGTGTCTACCTTTCCACCACGGCGGCATGAAAAACACGGTGATTGTATCGCAAGGAGACGCTACAGCGAAGCCTCGCGATTAAATCGGTAAGGATTCCAACTTATGAGCAGGTGCGTGATCCCGCTTCTCGTGTTCGCCGACTTCCAGCGGCTCGCCTGTTTGACTGTCGATTTCCTCCGCCTGAATAATCAAGCGACGCAAAGTGGTCCCCACCGGCGTACACGTCATCAGGGTCGAGATGCGCTTGGAGAGCGGTTGATCCAAGACCGACACATCGCTCGGCAAGACTTCCTTTTTTACCGTGACACGGAAGCGGTGCTTATCACCACCGTAAAATACCCAGTATTCATCGCCGACTTCCAATTGGTGCAATCTCGCGAAAATCGATTTGAAGGCTCCGGGTGCCCAGGGGAAGTACGAGCTGTGTCCGGTTAGGAAGAAGTTGCCAGCCTGTCCCGGCTTTGCCGTGCCCGGATAGTGTACGACACCGTCTTGGAGGCTGGTCTGAATGTCCTCTTCCAATTTCTTCCAGTCTTCCCGCATCAGCGCATCATTCGAAGGAATCACGATCGGTGCGTTGAGATTGAGTTTCGGAATGACGAGCCGATCATCCGGCGGACCGACGGGTGGCAAAAAACTCAGCAGGTCGCTATTCGATTGCCCGGCGATTGCAAGGCTGGGCAGATGCTTCAGTTTTGCGCCGAGCGTGTCGGCCAATTCTTGTCCGGCCACATTCTGCGCCTGAGTCTGCGACAACGGATCGACGCCGGCCTTCACGATTTCCCAGAAACTTTGATAGTTGAGCGTGAGAAACAGGACGGCGAACAATGTGGCGAACGTACCGCCGAAGCGCACCACATCCGTGACGAACAACATACCGCGACTGCGCTTTTTGGGAGCCGAATGTTTGCCCGGAACCCACACCGGCTGTGCGAGGAAGCGGGAAACACGCTGCACAGAATGTGTAGCTCCCGAGACGAGCAACACACCATTTTGCTTTACGACGGTAAACACGGAACGATACTGCTTCGCACCTTCCTTTCTCAGGCTACTGGAAACATCCGTGACGCTCTTTTGAATATCCTGCCACTGCGGAAGCGGAATCGTCGGCAATGTGATCAGCGGCTTGCGAACGGCGGAACTGGGGCGCACTTCCTTTATCTGCACTGGCGTTACCATCGGCTCAGGCTCGCGATAAGCAACCGGCTGTTCGCGCACAACAGTAAATTCATCGAAATCATCTTCCTCCATACTGATGACTTCTTGCTCCACTTCCTCCGATTTCTTCATTTCCAGAGAAGGCACGGACCAAACTGGCAATTCAAGTGCTTCTTCGCGAACATGCGTTTTTTGGATCGGCTGTTCGCCCGAAGGCAGAATGATGTTTCCCTCTGCATCAAGCCGTGCGCGATGATTCTCTGGGTTCGAGGACATCAAGACAGTATAGCAGAAAAACGTATTCTCTTGGAGTCAAAAGGAAGGGACTATAGAAGGGTTCTGAGCCTATTGGCAACATGTTCTCTTTCTTTTAATGCGAGCTGAAAAGGGCATCCTCTGGAAGTAAGTAGTTTGTAGTGGGTAGTGAGTAGTGTTTTTCGGTGCTACTTACTACAAACTACTCACTACTCACTCATAATCACTCCACCTCCCACCACCTCTTCTCCTCGATAGAGTACAAGCGATTGGCCCGGTGCCAGCGGCGGCTGTGCATGTTCAAACCGAAATTCTCCCTGACCATTTCGATGTGTGAGCGTTCCTCGTAAGCGCGGCGAGAGCGAACGAACACGACATTCAAACGGAACGGGTTCGTTCTCCGGAGCCGACCACGAAATCCACCGGATTTCTTTGAGCACTACCGAAGGAAAGGCGGCAGACCCCTTTTCCGCGACGACGATTTCATTGCGCTCTGCATTTTTTGCAATCACTTCGAGTGGAATTTTCAGTCCGCCGATGCCAAGACCTCTTCGCTGGCCCACCGTGTAGAGCGGCAAGCCTCGATGTACACCGACAATTGTTCCATCTTGGCGCACGATCGTTCCGGGGGTGAGTGCATCCTGCAAATGGCGCTTCAAAAATTCCTGCGGAGATTTTTCCGGGAAGAAACACAGATCCTGACTTTCGCGATAGTGTTCGTCGAACGGAACGCCGTAGTGCTTCGCAAGTGCGAACACCTCCGACTTTTGCATGCCGCCGAGCGGAAACAGCACACGAGAAAGTTGTTGCTGAGAAAGTCCGTACAAGTAGTAACTCTGATCTTTCCCTTGATCGACGGCTTCAAGAAGCAAATGACGTTGATTGCCATCGGCAAATGTTTCCTGTGCCACGCGCGCGTAATGTCCGGTCGCCAATTTCTCGCATCCGAGTTGATCGGCCAATTCAATGAGTTTCCCGAATTTGATTTCCCGGTTGCAGCCGATGCACGGATTCGGCGTGAGGCCGCGGCGATGGCCATCAAGGAATACGTCGACAACTCCTTTTTTAAATTCTTGCTCAAGATCGAGAATGTGCAACGGAATGCCCAGGGTTTTGGCGACTTGTTGCGTGCGCGCGGCTGTCTGCGCATTGCAGCACTTGCTTGGAAGAATCTGGGAGATGGCCGGGGCGAGCGGATCGGTCCAAAGCGTAAACCGCACGCCGATCAATTCATGGCCTTGTTCAGCCAGAACGTGGGCTACGGTGCTTGAATCGATGCCGCCGGAGAGGGCCACTAAAATGCGCATGAAGTAAGTATAGAATAAAACCACATAAATGGCATCAGAAAGCAATTCTATCAAAGATTTTGTAACACTTTGGCTGCTTATACGTTGTATACTCTGCCTATGACTTGGACCGCTGAGCGTGCGCTCGATCACTGGCAAGAGGAAGGATTGCTGACGAAGCAAAAGGCAACTGAGTTGCGCGCGTCGCTCCCGCAGGATGATGCGGTGCCTCATCGTGCGATTCAAATATTCTCCGCATTGGGCGGTATTCTCATCGGATTGGGTGTCATTCTCTTTGTCGCGAGTAACTGGACGTATTTGAGCCCGCTTTCTCGCGTGAGTATTCTGATGGCCGGCATGCTCGGAACCGGTTTTGCTGGCTATTATTACGCATACCGCACGGTGGCGTATCCCAAAACTGGTTTTGCGCTGCTCTTCGTGAATGCGATGGTGTACGGAGCGAGTATTTTCCTTGTGGCACAGATCTATCATCTGCCACTCAATTATTGGTGGGGCATGCTGCTGTGGTTTTTGGGTATGGCGTACTTCGCATATGTGTTGCAATCACGCTTGCACCTGTGGGTCGCTGTTCCGATTTTTCTCTTCTTCATCGGGTGGTTCCGGTCCACCCTCGCGACGGGGTTTGGCGAGTTGAGTTTTCTCTTTGAACCAGAAACGAATTTGCTTGGCATCATGCCGGCGATCGGCATCGGTGTTGTCAGTGCAGGACTCCTGCATCGTGATCATGAGCGTACGGAATTTGGAAGCGGCATCCTGTTCAATTGGGGAATGTTTCTCGTCTTGCTCCCCATGGTCATCGGCACGATCGATCGGGAAGTATTCTTTCCGTTGTTCCACATGAAGTTTGATATGACGGCGATTGTCATTGCCGTTATTGCCGCATTGCTTACGGTAACAGCCGCCTTCACGGGCAACATGCGAACAGAGAAAGGTCGTTGGTCGCTCCTGTTCTTGCTTGGCTACATTGCCTTTACCTATGTGATTGCGTGGGCTCCGTATTGGATAGGACTCCCCGAAAATCATTTCTGGGGAGATTACACCCCGCCGATGGTGACTGGATTATTTGTGTTGCACACACTGCTTGTGTTCGTGTTACTGCTGACAGTGACCTGGTACGGCACGCTGCTCCGCAAGCCTGCGATCATCAATATGGGTATCGCAGGACTCGGCATCGCGGTAATCATTCAGTATTTCTCCTGGGCCTTTGAGATGCTCGACCGTTCCATTGCCTTTATTCTGGGTGGAGTTCTGATTCTTATTCTCAGTGCGCTCTTGGAACGCAAGCGCCGTACCCTTGTTTTCGCCATCCGCTGATGCTGCGCCGCCATGCCTTCCTCCTCGGCCTGCTCCTGGAGCTCCTCGTGATCTTCCTGCTCTTCGTTCCATATGTGTATTTGATGAATACGGGAACGATGGCGACACTGCGTACGGTCCCCGTGGATCCGCTCTCGATCTTCCGCGGGAACTACGTGCAGCTTGCTTACGAGGCAGGGCAACTTCCGGAGCCGAATCGAATGGTGGATAGCGCCGTTTATGAGTCGGGTCCGCGCTACGTGGTGCTGACAGGCAGCGGCGACGTGTACGTACGCAAAAGTGTTTCGGAAACATTGCCTGTGCTAAAGCCCGGTGAAATTTGCCTCCGCGGGCGCCAGGAATATTCCCGCATCGAATTCCCGGACATCGCACAGTATTTTGCCGATGCGGAAACTGCAAAAAAACTGGAAACCGACGCGCGGATGCATCGCTTGTTTGTGGATATTTCCGTCAGCAAGAACTGCAAGGCGGTCATTCGCGGCGTGCACCTCGGTCCGGAAGTCCCCGAGTCCGAATTGCCACGCGACTGGATGCCGACTGCGGAGATGCCCGTGGAGAAGCCGGTGCCGGTTCGGTAAATCTTTTTGCGCGTCTTTCTTGGGGTTTCAATTCCTTTTTGCATCAAGCTGGACGACGCCAACCGCCGTCAGCTTGCTGTACCCATCCAAAGTGCTCCATATCAACACCATAAAGCATTAAATCGGGATGCATCTCGGGTACCACAGTTAGGCTATGCAAACGATAGATTGCATCAATCCCATTGCCGCCGATATGCAATTTTCTTAAATTTCTCAAATGAAGGCTATTCATGATTTGATATGCAGATATCTCAAAAATTTGACAGTGGGAAATATCAAGCTCAACAATGTTAGTCAGCGATGTGCCCTCACAATGTATCGGAAATAAGTCACCCATAACATTGCGTGAAATATTCAGAAAAGTTAGACTTTCCAGATTTTCACAATCCGCGAGCAGTTGCAGGCCATCATGGGTTATGCCGCAATTTTGCAGAGAAAGATGTGTGATAGGAATAAGACTTGTCATGTGTGTGATTGCCTCAATCCCATCATCACCGATCTGATGATTGGAAAAATTTAGATTGCTTAAGGAAGCAAAATGAGTGTCAGCTGCAAGCACACTGAAACAATGTTTAAATTTTTTCAGTACAGATCCAAGTTGGGCTTCGTCACAGTCATGCTCAAGAAAATCGAGAAAGGGAAATAGAGCGCTTGATTGCCCCTCCGCAATTGCCTTCAAAAAAGAAACAGCTTGAGGTTGTAAATGGTCAGGAATCCCCTCCAGAAAAACTGGTGGAGCTTTCCAGTCAGCACGCAGTATAAATCGTACTTCGTTAGGCTTTAGAGTCTGACCTTTGCCCGCTTTTGGAGAGGCAGTGCGAGACATGGATCCCGATGGAGAGGCCACACCTTCAAGCAGATTCAGGAGCGCAATGCGAGGCTCGACATGTTTGTTATGTAAAATCGTACTGACGCGATATCCGATTTCTGCATGGTCTACCTCTGGAGCAAGTGCACGCAGCCTTGCTGCGAAAGATCTTAATAGTGCATTCGATGTACCTGAAGATTCTTCTCCTAGTGTTTCTTGCATTGCTTGCCTCACAAATTCTTTGGTAGAAGCATCAAATCCCTGAATCAACTCGTCGATTGTAGTTGGTTTTTCACTCATAAAGAGATTATAACACATTACATGAATTTAAGCAAAATAAACCAGACTTATCCTTCCTCGTCAAATTTCCCTATACTCCTCCCATGCTTGAGCGCTTGGAGTCTCTTCGGCAGGAATATCTCGAACTGCAGCAGCAACTGCAGGATCCCGCCATGCACAGTGATCCAAAAGCGCTGGCGAAGTTGGGCAAACGCTCCTCACAATTGGAGCCGCTGATGCACCTTCTCAAAGAGTATGACGCCGCGAAGCGCGCGATTGACGATGCGAAGAGCATGGCGAATGAGCCAGAGTTGGCGGCGATGGCGCAGGAAGAAGCCGATGCAGCAACACTGAAACTGCCACAGCTTGAAGAGCAGATGCGCGAATTTTTGATTCCGCGCGATCCGATGGATGAGCGCAATGCCATTCTGGAAGTGCGCGCGGGAACGGGCGGAGAAGAGGCTGCACTATTTGCGGCAGAATTATTACGCATGTATTTGCGCTACGCCGAAATGCAGGGATGGAAAGCGGAAGTCGTGGAACTCGCGGAGGCGGATGCCGGCGGCATTAAAGAGGCAGTCGCACGCATCGAAGGCAATGACGTGTTCGGACATTTTAAATACGAAGGTGGTGTGCATCGCGTGCAGCGTATTCCCGCCACGGAAAATAAAGGACGCATTCACACGTCCGCTGCGACCGTTGCGGTGTTGCCGGAAGCCGAAGAAGTGGATGTCACCATTCGCAATGAAGATCTGCGTATCGATACCTATCGCGCGCAGGGTGCCGGCGGACAGCACGTGAACAAAACGGAATCCGCCGTGCGTATCACGCACTTGCCGACAGGCGTGGCGGTTGCATGCCAAAGCGAGCGCAGCCAGTTGCAGAATCGTCTCAAGGCAATGGAGCTTCTCCGTACGCGCTTGTATGCAACGGAACAAGAGCGCAAAGCGAAGGAGGAAGGAAACATGCGCAGCTCGCAAATCGGGTCCGGCGATCGCAGTGAAAAAATCAGGACGTATAATTTTCCGCAAGACCGCCTGACGGACCATCGCATTGGGGAAAGTTTTCATAATCTTCCCGCGATCATGGAAGGAAACATTGGTTCGGTGATCCAGGCATTGCGCACGTGGGAGAGGGAAGAGCGGCTCAAGACTGCCTCGTGAATCGGAAGTAGTCGGTTATAGTTGATCTATTGATTATTTCGGTTATAGTACTATTTTATGGTGCCTGACCCTTGACACGCATTTTCAGGCGAATAGCATGCCCGCAATCCTATGGGTTCATCTTCTTCAGGTGGCCAAATGGCCGAATTAGCAGCTTCTGACGAGCCTCCGCTATTAGGAGAGTCTCGCCAAATTGTCGATCGCCACGAACGGTTTTGCAGCCCTCGGGTAACGCAGAACTGGGAGCAATTTTGCAATATGGTGCGTGAACGCTTGTTGGGGGTTCTTGCCCAGGAAACGAAAGATGCCGTTTTGCCGGATGTGATCCTCGCGGCCGACGGCGCAGTGTGCGATGTCTCGCGTGACACCCGTATTCTGGCCGCACGCATCTTCAATCACAATCATCATCATAAGAAAGATCGCAAAGGAACACGGAGCTCGGCGATGCAGCTCTGGAATGATTTGCACAATGGGAATCTCTTTACGCCCGAAGAACGAGAGAGCGCTCAACTGTTCTGGTCTTTTTACGACGATTGCGACCAAGACGTATGTTTATACGATTGGCTGATTGAACATTGGCGTGAAGTGATCAAAGATCCCGCATTGTTCGATCGCTTTGTGAGCTTTCTGAGCTTTCAGGACGAACTGGACGTGCATGCGGGCTTGGTGCCGGTCCATGTGAATGATGTGGCAAGAATGGGACAGCTTGAAATGAATAACTGGGTGTTTGAGCCGTATGTGATCGCACGCAGAAACGGGCTTCAGAAGCTTTCGGGCAATGACATGCTGCTAGTCATCGATGCCGTGAAAGAGCGTCTCTCGCGTGCGATGCACGGTAAGGCCGAGCGTTTGCCTGCAGACATGACAACGACCGTCATTTCCAATGGGGAAGGGTGGGTCATGATTGATGAGTCGCAGAGCGGCACACATGCTTCGATGGAACTTGCCACGTCCAATCGCATCATCATCAAGGCACGTGAAGAAAAAATCGGAGAGGAGCAGCGCTGGTGGTATTCCGTCGGACAAGTCGACAAAGAGTATTTGTCGCACAAGAAACAACCGCTTCGCATAGATCTGATGGCGTTCTGCGCATTTCTGAATGTTCGCGATGACAAAGACCCGAATTCCGACGATTGCTGGGGCGGTCGCAACAATGTGATTGGTGCTCCGAAAAAAAGTCGCAGCAAATTTGCACCGCTTGAAATGGAAGAACTGCTCTACGAATTTCTCCGTATTCCGCCAGACAACCGTCGCAGACCTCCGCTTGTAACACGTGCAGGAATGTGCGTAGCCTCAGGAGATAGGAAGAAGGTTTCGTAATCAGGAAGCGGTCTCCTGTCTCTCTTTCGCGTGCACGCAGTTTCGAAGCAAACTCGCAACCGTCATCGGGCCGACTCCGCCAGGCATCGGGGTGATGGCGGAGGCTATTTCTTTCACGGCATCAAAATCAATGTCGCCTACCAACCCCTCTTCATCAGTGCGCGTCATCCCGACATCAATCACGACGGCACCTGGCTTCACCATATCCGCGGCAATTAAATTGGGTTTACCCACGGCGCTGATGAGAAGATCAGCCTGCTTTGTGAATGATGGAAGATTGTTCGTCTTGCTATGACACACGGTCACGGTCGCATCACGATTGAGCAACATCGCGGCAAGCGGCTTTCCGACAATATTGCTGCGACCGACGATGACGGCATGTTTCCCTGCAACATCAATACCGTAGTGCCCCAGCAGCAGCATAATACCGGCCGGCGTCGCGGGCGGCAGATCTTCGAATTCTTTTGCGAGAACAGTTTTTCCCAGATTATACGCCGTGAATCCATCGACATCTTTTCTCGGGTCGATTGCCTTATTGATTTGCGGCATGTGTTCCCACAAGTGTTTGGGGAGCGGCAACTGCACGATAAACCCTGAGACGGTAACATCCGCATTCAGCTCTTCAATCGTACTGAGAAGTTCCGCAAACGTCGTCCTGTCCTTCAGGTGACGATGTTCGCAGCGCATGCCGATACGTGCGCAACTTTCCAGTTTCTTTTTGATGTAACTTGCACTCGCTTCGTCATCACCCACCTGCACGATCACCAGATTGGGATCGAGTTTTTTCACGAGCGGCTTGAGCGCAGTTAAGACAGCGTCGGCCGCTTTGGTGCCGGAAAGGAGTTGGGCGGACATAGGTGGATTATAGCGTACATCCTTCCGTGCCACATGCAGAGCGTAACGGCGACATCGGTGTCGCCGTTACGGCAAGCATAGTTCTCGTGTTTGCTCTTAATACGTCACATCCGTCCCTATTTCCAACTCAATGCCGCCCAATTTGTTCACGTTCGCAATACCGTGGGCCTGCACGGCGGCGCGAGAGACGGAGTAGAGCGATTCGCCGATGCGCAGAACCCGGCTCACATCACGATCCCCGCCGTACCAGTACTGCCCGGCCTTGGTGAAGGTATCGCTGTCGTAGTGGGTGATATTGCCCTTGTACTTAAAGCCATCCGTGAGCGAGAGCGAGTAGACATACGCTCCTTGGAAGACAGGCGACGCCGTGTAATCGCTGCCTACGCTGCTCGATTGATTCTTGTCCTTTTCGTAGACCGTGATCGGGAAGGAGAAGAGATTGCGCTCTTTATCGAAGTACAGAGCTTTGTGATCGTAGAGCAGGGGACTATCCGTGCCGCGATCACCGATGATCACTTTTGACTTCTCTTTGGGATTTGCAGGATCGGTCACATCGAAGAGCGCGATCTTCATCCCTTGTACGGCGGTGTAGTAAATGGCGCCTGGCGTGTGGACTTTGTCCTTATCGATCGACTCATCGACATCCTTTCCAAAGCCAATGATGTGCTTCTCATCATACGGATGCAGGTAGTTGCTATAGCCAGGGATCTTGAGCGCCCCCAGTACTTTGGGATTGCGCGGATCGGTCGTGTCGATGACGAAGAGCGGGTCAACCGTCTTGAACGTCACGATGTATGCGCGGTTGCCCATAAAGCGCACGGAGTAGATTTGCTCACCGGGAGCGAGATCGGTAAGCGTACCCGTGATCTTCATATCGCGGTTCAGAACGTAGAGTGCGTTCTTGGAAAAATTCTTCTCATCCCAGGTCTGCCCCTCAGTCACGGCAACGCGGAAGGTCTGGCCGTGTTCATCCATCGAAAATTGATTCAACAAGTGCCCTGGCACCGATCCTTTGGCAGCAAAGTCCACGCCATCATCCGTAAAGGCGAAACGATACAAATGCGTGTTTTCACTGCTTTTTGGGGCAACGGGATCCCAATGATACTTCCATTCCGTTGTCGCGACGTACAAGTTGTCGAGTGAAGCATAGATTGTTTGAGCATTGCCAACGACAACTTCGCGCTTCACTTCCTTGGTGGAACCAGTCAAAGGAACCGTTGCGACCGTGATGTACTGCGGAGCAATCGGATGAGGAAGAATCGCGACCTTCGCACAATCCGTGACCGGCATTTCTGCGGTGCCCTTGGCGGAATCCTGGAACATCGGCAATACGCTTGCGGCATCTCTCGTCAACGGCATCGGATACGCCCACATCATTGGCTGCTGGAGAATGAGGTACAGTCTGTCCTCAATCTTGCGCGTAGAAACGGAAGAGCCATCGAATGTGATTTTGCGCTTCAGTTTCGGATTTGTGTGATCCGTCACATCGTAGAGTCGCACGTCAGTTTGCGCTTTGGAATAGCCGGGATAGATCATGGTATCGGGCGCCATCATGCGCTTTTCCATCGGCATCGGTTGCTGAATCGAATACGCATAGTGCGGTCCGATCACGGTAAGAACATTGTTCTCGATATAGAGATCCGTCGGACTCATGCCGGTTTCAGCGAGGTCAATCATCGCCAATTCCTGCATGCCGGATGCCGGGGTCGCTTTCACGATGCGAACGGTTTGATCCTTGATGAGGTAGATGTATGTGCCATCGGTCTTCACCGTATCTCCTTCATCAACCCCTTCCACTTGCACGTTGGTTGTCGAATAACTGCCATCGTTCGCGACTGCGCTTTTATTCTGAGCGGCCGTCGGAGCCGGAGCACCTGCCGCCATATCTCCTTCCATCAGCATACCGCCGCGGTAGTACATGCCTGCACCGGTGTTTTGCCCTTCCTGCGCCAGTGCCTGCAAATCCGTGCAAGACTTCGCATTCTGAATATCATCGGAACTCAAGTTCACGGCAACGTCCGGATATTTGAGATTCAGATATCCCTGCGAAGGCTGATCCGTAAGATTGTCACCGAGGCGCCACATCATTTCGGTCATCTCTGCGCGTGTGATTGGACGATCGAGTCCTTCAACGGATGGGGGAATTGCTTTGGAGCTATCGAGAGCGCGCGCGTACGGCTCGTACCATTCTCCACCTCCTTGTGCTTGTGTCTTATACGCGAGCGCGATGATCTTGGAGGCTTCGACGAAATTGATTTCACGCTCGGGATGGAACATGCCGTCGGGATATCCTCCAATAATGCCGCGAGTTTGCGCCTCACACACGTCATCGGCAAACCACTCGCTGCCTACGTCCGGGAAGCAATTGCTGCTAGTACGGTTGTCATCGCCGAATTTCAACGCTTTGGCGATAATGTGTACGAACTCGGCGCGATTGATCGTCGCATCCGGCTTGAAGGTCCCGTCGCCGTAGCCCTCGAGAATGCCGCGTTCGGCAAGTGTCTCAATGGCGGTCTTCGCATCGGAACGCGAAATATCGCTGAATGCCGCTCTGGCAAAGATAGGCTGCAGCACAAAACCCAAACCCAGGCTGAATGCGAGGATCTGTCTGCAACGGAAGAAGAATTTCTGCATAGAAATGGAAGGAAAGAGTGTACAACCAATATAACGGGCTCTCTCCCGAAAGGTTACACCTTTACACCCGCAGCGAAGAGCCATGACTCTCCGCTGTCGCCAAGAATCGGTTGACCGCGTTTTGGATTGTGAGTGCCGTGTCTTCAACGGATCCTGCCGTATCGACGATGTGCCAAGCGGGATGGCGCGCTGCCATTCCTTCATACGCACGATGGACGCGTGCCTGCAGCGATTCTCCTTCCAGCGCATCACGCGTCGGGCGCACATTCAAGCGCTCCATGCAGACAGCCAAAGAGGGGAGTGCGAGCACGAGAAGATCCGGCTTGGTGAACGGCGCATTCACGTTCGCCAACCACTCGACATCGAGTCCGAGCGCTTCGCCGTACGCGAGCGTGGAAAGATAGCAGCGATCACTGATGACGATATCGCCCCGCTCCAAAGCGGGAAGCACCGTGCGTTCATGATGCATCGCGCGGTCCGCGCAAAACAACAATTGCAACGCTGAGGCAGGAATTCCTGTTTTTTCTTTGAGTTGCTGACGAATGAAGGAACCGATCGGGCCATTCGTCGGCTCCGCGGTGCGCGTTACCGCATGTCTTTGTTCTCGCAGCGCTTTCTCAAGCAACGCGATGTGCGTTGTCGTTCCGCTGCCATCCGGTCCTTCGAGAACAATGTAGGTGCCGCGCATGAGATGTACGATAGCCTGTTCCATCGTGTTCTCAAGGTTTCTTGATCAGCTCCCAGACGTTGATGTCCGATCCGGAGCGCACCTTATACAAACCTCTCGCCGCTTCCAGAATAATCTTGCCGACGGCTGCGGGAGAAACTCCCTGAAAACCCGTCATGCGCGTTGCGGTCGTTCCCGGATTCACACAGAGAACGATTTTGTCGGGCATTTCGAGTGCAAGTGCTTCCGTAAAACCGCGTACGGCAAATTTCGTGGCGCAGTACGTGGTGAGCTCCGCGTATCCTTTCATGCCCGCGCCGCTCCCCACATTGACGATCGCACGCTTCACCGTGCCCGAAAATGCACGTGTCAGTTTGATCATTCCTTCAAGATTGGTCGTGATCTGCGTGTGAATCTCGCGGTAGGTCTGATCACGCAGGCGCTTGCGGACCGCCATGCCGGCGTTGTTGATGAGAACATCAATGAAACCGAACATGCCGATGGTTTTTTTCACAGCCTGATCAATGCTGTCATCGTCCGTGATATCCAGATCCATAATGAGAATGTGCGGAGATCCAAGATCCTTGCAGCGCTGCGCGATCATCTCCGCTGCCTTGCGATCGCGGTGATACGTTAAAATAATCGTCGCGCCTTCGGCCGCGAACGCGAGAGCGGCCTCGGCGCCAATTCCATTGCTGGAGCCTGTTATGAAGACGATCGTGGGGGGCACTCGTTTAGTGACGTATCTCAGCCAAGAAACTGTTGGCGTTCCTCATAGACGCGGTTCGCGCTGTATGGTTGGCTACGTGTACAGAAAAATTGACAAATTATCCCAATAGGATTATGACATGTATAACTTGATCGTTCACATCCAAAGCACTAAGGAGTTTCCATGAAGCTGACGAAGCAGGTTGTGTTTTTCCTTGTAGTCTCGTATTTCCTGTTCTCGTACTTCAGGCGTCCGGAAATGAGCGTGTTTCACGTCATGCTTTTCGGGGCGATGCTGACGGCCGGCTTTTTCTGCGGTGCGCTGCAGTACGAACACTGGATAAGCGGTTTTAAAACATCGCTGAAGCAGCGTGTGCCCATCGTGATCGCAGCCGGCGTACTTGCCGTCGTCCTGGTGTTCATCGTCAATCAGGAACACCTTCCCCCGGCATACCAGTTGCATGCGGAGATGGCGATCATCGGATTCATGGCCGGCTACTCACTGATCATGCTGAGCCTGTTTTTCCCCCATCTGCGGCGAGAAAACAGGGAAGAGCAATCATCCGTGACTGTCCTGAGTCGAGATGATATCAAAAACGGCGTGTAGAATAATGATCAAACAAGCCCCTGTCTGCGGATAGGGGCTTCGCGATAGAATCTGATCGTCGTTCCTTCACCCTTTCAGGAGAAACTGTGTGATTGCCTACGTCCTGTTCGGTGCGATGGCATGGTACTTCCACTGTGAATACCGCGCCCTCGCACGGCAGCCGGATCTCACGTTGCGTGAGAAGTGCGTACTGCTTCTGTACGGTCTTGTGCCCGGTTGCGCGTGGGTATTAATGACCCGGGAGTTTGCGTGGGAAGCGGAATTTTTCTTTGCTCTCCACGCCCCGTCCTGGTTCCTCAACCTGTCGCGGCTGCTCATTCTCGGTTACCTCGGGTTCTTCTTTGTCCAAAATCTGCACAGCGATGTCAGGCTCTGGCTCGGCTACGAGCGCATGCGGTGCCGCAGAGAAGAGAAGAAAAAGCGGGATGCGAGGAATGAGTGACCTTTCCCCCTCGTCTTCGGATGAGGGGGAGTTCAGCGTAAATCATGATCAAGCAGCGGACCTTCATAAGGTCCGCTGCTTCTTTCGATGTATATCACTCATCATCTATTTCATTATTTGCTTTATTTAAATTATAAAAAATAGCCGACATTACGTAAGGTCGGCTATTTCGTTGCCAGCAAAATGTGACTTAGAAATCTCCCATTCCTCCCATCCCACCACCACCCGGCATTGCCGGCATAGCGGGTTCAGGTTTGGGAATATCGGTGACCGCGACTTCAAGGGTGAGGAACATCGAGGCGACGGAGGCTGCGTTTTCGAGTGCGGAGCGCGTGACTTTCTTCGGATCGATGACCATCGCTTTTACAAGATCCTGATACTCATCAGTGAGCGCGTTGTACCCGAACGCATCTTTGCCATCCTTTACTTTCGAAACGACCACTTCTCCGCTGATACCCGCATTCTGCGCGATGTTGCGCGCGGGAGCGGTCAACGAATTCATGACGATTTCGATGCCCACTTTCTCATCCATATCCTTCGTATTCTTCAGCAATGTTTCGAGTGAACCGATCGAACGGATGTACGCCGTGCCACCGCCGGGAACGATTCCTTCTTCGGCCGCCGCGCGTGTTGCGGAGAGTGCATCTTCCACGCGGTGCTGCTTCTCCTTCTGTTCCACTTCCGTCGCGGCGCCGACTTTGATGACGGCGACACCGCCGGTCATTTTCGCGAGACGCTCCGCGAGCTTCTCACGATCGAAATCGGACTTCGTGGATTCAAGCTGTCCTTTGATTTCCTGCACGCGAGCGTTGATCTCATCTTTGCGACCGGAGCCGCCGATGATCAAGGTGTTGTCTTTCGTTGCCACCACTCTGCGAGCCTGACCGAGATCCGCAAGCGTTGCGTTCTCCAGCTTCAGACCAACTTCCTCGGAGATCACGCGACCGCCCGTGAGAGCGGCGATATCCTTCAAGATCTCCTTACGGCGATCCCCAAAGGCGGGAGCCTTCACCGCGAGCGCGGAGAACGTGCCGCGGAGCTTGTTCAAGACCAAGGTGGCAAGAGCCTCTCCTTCCACGTTTTCGGCGATAATGACGATTTCCTTACGACCCTTCTGCGCGAGTTGTTCGAGCAACGGAAGAATTTCCTGAATGGAAGAAATTTTCTTATCCGTAATGAGAATGTGTGCGCGCTCGAATACCGCCTCCATGCGGGCCGGATCCGTGACGAAGTAGGCCGAGATAAAGCCGTTATCGAACTGCATGCCTTCCACGAATTCCT
>CAYUWH010000009.1:5226-6806 GCA_964448615.1 uncultured Candidatus Peribacteria bacterium | reverse complement strand
ACGAAGTAGGCCGAGATAAAGCCGTTATCGAACTGCATGCCTTCCACGAATTCCTTTTCCATGCCAAGCGTCTGGCCAGCTTCAACCGTTACGACGCCATCCTTGCCGACTTCATCGATCACTTCAGCGATCACGGAACCAATCTCGCTGTCCTGCGCGGAAATCGTCGCGACGGCGGCAAATTCTTCTTTCTTCGTCACATCTTTCTTCAGCTTACCGAGAAATGCGGTGACCGCATCGACAGCTTTGTCCATTCCTCTTTTAATAAGGATGGGATTCGAGCCCGAGCCGAGATGCTTGAGTCCTTCTTCCATCATCGCATGCGCGAGCACGGTTGCGGTTGTCGTGCCGTCACCGGCGGCATCGTTGGTTTTCGTTGCCGCTTCCTTCACCAACTGCGCGCCCATGTTCTCGAATGGATCTTCCAGTTCGATTTCTTTGGCGACCGTGACACCGTCTTTGGTAACAGTCGGTCCGCCGTATTTTTTATCGATCACGACGTTGCGTCCCTTGGGACCCATCGTCGCGGTGACGGCGCGTGCGAGGTGTGCGACACCTTTAAAGATTTTCTGACGGGCGTCATCTCCGAAAATTAATTGTTTGGCCATAGGAATAAAAAATTAGTAATTAAAAATTGAGAATTGAGAATTATTGGACGATGCCAAGGATGCTATCGAGGCGGAGGATTTTAATTTCCACGTCTTTGCCGGCTTTATCTTTCAATTTCACCTCATCACCGGAATATTTTCCAAAGAGCACCTTGTCACCGACCTTCAGGAAATCATGCGGATTCGATACTTCGCCTTCGGAAGTCTGAATCCCGCCTTTGCCCATCGCGATGACAACGCCTTCTTGGGGCTTTTCTCCTTTCGCGGTATCAGGGATGACAATGCCGGAAGTCGTGACGAGCTCCGCTTCAACAGGAACAACCACCACGCGGTCTCCCAATGGCTGAATGCTCACGGCGAGCTTGGGAAGAGAGGAAGAGGACATAAAAAAGGGTGTGAGAAAATGAGTGAAAGTGTTCAGAGTCTAGCACTCCAAATTTTAGAGTGCTAACGAAGTCTGTCAATAGGGACTTACAGGCTGATTTGACAAGATTTAAGATAGGAGAAAAAGCACAGTCCTCCTGTTCATTCTGCGAAAACCGCGGAAAATATTGACAGGTAAAATAGAACAAGATGGAATAGCTTTCTATGTTCACGAGATTGAAAGTCATCATCGTGGTGACGGGGATGTTTGTTCCCACGATCACGCTGGCAGGACATGCCTCTTCTGCATCATCGGCACATTCGTATGTGTTGCGCACCTCTTCGTCTCCTGACCTGCGAAGCCCTGCTCCCACCTACACATTTCGTCGTTACGACCCGTACGATCCGTCAACTCCCTCTCTCTATCGCAGAACGCCACGGGATACCCAATGCCGCCTGAGTAACAGCGTCCTCAGTATGCTCGCATCACCCGATCGCTACGATTGCGGGGGCGGGTGGACGTTTCCAGGATTGATTCAGGGAAATTGTCCGGTGTATGTCTGCATGCTGAAAGTACGAAGCAACACCAACAGTATTTTCGGCCCGATG
>CAYUWH010000009.1:0-5126 GCA_964448615.1 uncultured Candidatus Peribacteria bacterium | reverse complement strand
AAGCGCACATACTCCGGCCCCATCCGCATTGGCGTCAGGCCGGGCTTGGAATTTAATTCGATAATCATCCAGCGCCCATCGCGATGCAGGCCCATATCCGCGGAGTACACGCGGTTGGGATATTTCTGAAATTCCGCATCGACGGTTGTGAATAACGTTAATGCTCCCGCGGGAATCTGCGCGACGGGAACGGGAATTTCTTTGCCGCCTTGCGCCACGTTCGCACGCAATTGTCCGGGTGGGGGAGTGCGCACATACGCGACAACAGGCTCACCGGAAACGGCAATAATACGGAAATCATGAATTCCCTCCACAATGCCGGGAATTCCACCGGATGTATCTAAAAATTCCTGCA
Organism: uncultured Candidatus Peribacteria bacterium; assembly: GCA_964448615.1. Lineage (GTDB taxonomy): Bacteria > Patescibacteriota > Gracilibacteria > Peribacterales > Peribacteraceae > CAYUWH01. Next base: position 4,771 of record CAYUWH010000009.1, on the reverse strand, counting down.
GCAGATAGGGGAATGCTGTCACGTGCGGAAGAATTTCTTCTGCCGATCCGATCATCACGCCCTTTCCCTCTTGTCCGTCGACAGGTTTGGCGACAATGCGCAGACCACCAAGTTGTTGTGCGGCTGCCTGCAATTCTCCGGTTTTGTGCACAAGAAACGTACGGGGGGAAATTGAGGGAAACAATTGTGTCGTCTTCCATTTATCGGTACACACGTCATCGAGCGCACGATCGTTGAGGACATTCGAATGACCATCGGTTTTGAAATAGCCCTTGTCATAAATCATCGTCGCTTCGAATGCGCCGCATTCACGAAATTCGCCATCGCTGAATTTCCATCCCTGGGAAAAGTTGTTATGACCAAGGAAGGTCTTCTGATCGCGTGCAATGAACAGTGCTCCACCTCGCTTGGCGATCAATTCGCCAAGTTCATAGTAGGCTGTTTTGTACTCTTCACCGTTGAAAGGATAGTCATTGAAACCCGGTTCATCGAAGAATACTGTGGGAGATTTCATAGAGAACGATTGTACTGCCTGGCGTTCCTTACACGCAAAAATACTCCCGTTTCTTTACGGGCGTCGGATGCTGCGCACAGAAGATCAAAAATTCCGATAAGTCCTCAAAATACTGATCGGCGTACTCAAAACAATCCTCGCGCGGCATGATGCCGGGTTGATCGTTGAGTTCGATCAGCTTCCACGCGCCGGAAACATCGCGCGCGCAATCGATGGAATACAGCCGATTGCCGAACTGTGTGAAGTGCGCATCTATCATTTTGACAAATGCCATTGGTTCGGGAGGACGCAGATGCGGCGGGACCACAATCGGGCGGCCGCCTTGTGCAATGTTGGCAACAAATTTTCCCTCTGCCGGAATGCGCAGATACGTGAAAAACGGTTTGCCATTGGCAACCGTGATGCGAAAGTCGTGACGCAGATTGGGGAAACCGGGAAGTCCTCCGGAGCTATCGATGAATTCCTGCACGATGACGGGGAATGAAGAAAGATGTTGAGCCGCCTCCGTCTTTGGGCCGATCCAAATATTTTTTCCGCCCCAGCCATCTTGCGGCTTGAGCACGGCAATGGAAGAGGGGAGCGCGTCAATCGCTTGGACCGCTTCTTCCTGCGTGCGTGCCAAGCTGGTACGGGGAAACAGCGCGGGAAATAATTCGTACGTTTTCATTTTATTGCGGCACAACATGTCAAACTCAAGTTTGTTGACGATGTTCGCGGCGGGATCCGGCATCAAGTGTGATCCTTTATTGTAAATCAAATCCACCGTGATCGGACCTTCCATTGCTTCAAAGCCGCTTTGCGTATAGCGCCAACCCGAGGAAAACGTATTGTCTCCTTCATAGGTTTTAGGATTGCGCAGGATGAAAAACTCCGTGTGTTTCTGCAGGAAAATGGCGCCGAGATCGGTATACGCGCTTTTGTACGCGGGGTCTGTAAATGGATACTGATCGAAGTCGGCATCATTGAAGAATACACCGATACTATCCATAGAATGTAAGCATACTCCTTTGTTGCCAGGGTTCACGAAAAATCCCATAATACTTCTTGAGATTTTTTGTAAGAGTGATGAAAACCCCGTACCAGTTGTCAGCCGAGGCTGACGCCGGTACAGGGCGGGGTGTTGAACGAGTATTCGTTTGTCGAGATCTACTTGATTTCGATCAGGATGGGAGAGCCGGAACTGACCGAGACCACCCGATCGGCGCTGGCTCTGGTGTAAGTCGGCGGCATTTTCTTGTAGGTGGGAACGACCGCGTTCACTTCAGCTTCGAAGTAGTACGCATAGGTGCCAGGGGTAAGCTTCACCGTGAAGCTCCCGTCTTTATCGATTTTTGCTCCACCGGGATGCGCGTTATGAAGAGGCTGGAACGTGATCGTAAGGTCCTTAGGGGACATATTGCCCGGAAGGGTGACTTTCCCCTGCACATCGCTTGGTTCAGCTCGTTTAGTGATACCGCCGCAGCCGACCGCGAGGGTCAGCAGTACCGAGAGGAAGACCCGGCCCATGAATGCTCCTTGGAACGAATGGGAATGAACAAATGGTGCCAAGGAATTATTTCCCTGGCACCGGCGTGCCGATTGTCGGCTCAGTCGAGAGTAACAATCTGGCCATCCGTCGCACCAACCGAGTACTTGAGGATGCGATAGTTGATGCCGTCAGCGATGAAGCGGACGCTGCCGTCGCCCATGACGGCGTTCACGCCACCGGTGTGGAAGCTGAACGGCTCATCGTTGGGACCGCAGTTGTTGATCGTCCACGGGCATTGGCCAGGGCCGCCCAGCGGAGTCGAGTAGTTGTTGAATTTGGCGACTCGACTGCCGGTTGCATTGCTCGGCCCTGAGAAACCGTTGGCAACCGTGTCTGGGTCGGCCCAGGAATACACGCGCCGCGCACCGGCGAATGTCGTGCCCGCACCCGACAATCCGTTGATAGGAAAAGCGTTCGTCCCGGTTGCGGTCGTCGGGGACGGACGACTGGAGGAAGAACCGAAGATCGCGACGCTGGGGTGGGCCCGACTTGCATCTTCCACACACAGGATCGTGTTCGACGATCCGTCTGTGATGCCGACAATGGCGCGGCCTTCACAAGTCAGGCAACCGCTGTGCTTCCCACCAGCAGGATTGGTGTTGTTACGCTCCCCCGTGATGTCGTCGATGTCCGTTTGAGTGGGGAACATGTAGTCGAATCCACCCAATCCGGTGACGGGATCACGATCCGTGCCGTTCGGAGAACTGGGACAGATGTACGTCTTGATCGTCGTACGAGCTGCTGTCTGACCGCTGGGAAAGCGGTTGTCATCGTAGGCATAGCCTAGCGACTTGGGATGCATGCCCGTGTAGCCAGTCGTAGTCAACGGCGCGCTTACATTGAACATGCGGAAGACGTTTTCTTGTTCGATGTAGGGCAGAATCCAGGTCGCCGTTGAATGGACACGGTACGTCGTGGTCCCGCTTCCTGTCGAGTCACACTGACCGATGGAAGGGAGAACGCCCGTGGCACTCGCATAGTTGTGGCAGGCCACACCCATCTGCTTCAGGTTGTTGGTGCACTGCATCCGAGAAGCCGCCTCGCGGACCTTCTGAACGGCGGGAAGGAGCAGGCCGATGAGGATCGCGATGATCGCGATCACCACCAGCAGCTCGATGAGCGTGAAACCGCGACGAGCCATGTTCTTCATCGCATAACTCCTGAAAATTGTTGTACGATATCGGGAAGGCTTCGTGCCTGTGACAGAGAGGAATGATCTACAAGAAGAGCCGATGTTCTGAAAGATCGTTCAACACGATAATCATGCGAATGGCATGACCGCGATTACCCTCACACAGGCCGCCCTCAGCCAGCAAGCAACGTGCGCTTGTCAGGCACAAACAAATGTTTTTGGCTTATATAAGCCAAAAAATAAACCTTTTAGGCATAGTCACTTTCCTCCACTGATGCTACAGAGGAACTTTTTCCTCTGTCGCCAATACGCGCAGCAGGGACACAAAAAGTTCACCGGGGTGTGACGCTTTTCTCCAGTTAAAGCGAAACGCGAATTCCGCGAGGTAGCGATCAATGTAGCGTTCGTCATACCGGCCGTGATACGTCCCATCAATCCAGCGCTTCACAAGCGTTGCCGTTAACTGCACGCGCGCAAATTTCTTCTGCCGATCTTCCGCTTTCAAATTGCGCACCGCCGTTGGCATATGACGGTATCCCAATGCTGAAAGACCGGCGTAGTGCAACGATTCATCGGTGTGCACCATACTCCCTTTTTCCACCGCAGATTGAATGTACGGAATGATTTCATTCGCACTTTGTGCTTGCAATCTGCGCATGCGGATACCTTTCAAGCCCTTCTCATCTCCTTCAACGATAATGGCGACCACACAGCTTCCGCAGTCCAATTGTGAGCAGGCAGTTCCTTGATCAAAACAGTGCAAACCCACTTCCACTTTATTCTTCAATTTCACGCGCGCCACAATACGAGCGGCGGAGCGGAGCGTGTGCAACATTTTCCAGGCCGTACGATAACTGCCAATCCCCAGCATGTGCTGTAAATTGCGTGCACTCATGCCTGTTTTTTGATTCACCATCCACCATGCCGCGCGGAACCACAGCATAAGCGAAATATGCGTCCCTTCGATCATCGTACCGGCAGTCACAGACGCTTCGTACCAACACAAGCGACACTTCATGCGATCACGTGAAAGCATCCAGGCTTCTGAAGAGCGGCAACGAGGACAGAGATAACATTCCGACCAGCGGAACTTCGCGAAAAACCGTCTGCACGCCTGCTCATTCCGGAAGCGTTGCTCGAATTCGAGCAATGTACGTGGGTATTCCGCTTCCAATGGCATATCAGGATGGACAGTGGAGTAAAGTGCCTATGCCAGAGTGTCTCACACTGCAATGGTAAACAAGAAATGTGTACTAGACGAATGATTTGATGATGGCAAAAGTACAGAGTCATGATTGCGCTCCATCGCGAAGCACGCGAAACTGCGGGACATGACCTTCAACCCACTGACCCCTGAAGAACGCGACATCATTGAGCACAAAGGAACCGAAGCGCCGTTTACGGGAGAATATGACAACTTCGACGAAGCGGGGACGTATATCTGCAAGCGCTGCAATGCGGAGCTGTATCGCTCGACGGATAAATTCAATTCAGGTTGCGGCTGGCCTTCGTTTGATGATGCGATTCCCGGTGCGGTAAAGCAGTTGCCGGATGCGGATGGACAACGCATAGAAATTCAATGTGCGAATTGCGGCGG
>CAYUWH010000008.1:0-44773 GCA_964448615.1 uncultured Candidatus Peribacteria bacterium | reverse complement strand
TTTGCCCATGGTTTCAAGTCCTAAATTCACATCAGGAAAGAGCTTGGATTTTTGCTTTAGAATGTCATCAACAGCACGTCGCACATTTTCGAGCACGGTCGCTTCATCCTTTCCCAAATTAAACGCAGCGTGTACACAGACCGAAACCACTCCCGCAATTTGGGACATCCAAAGCGCATCGAGAATTCGTTTTTTACTGGCCGCCAATTTCTCCGGTTCGGGCGAATTGAGATTGATGTAATACGGTGCGTGGACCGTAAGCGCGATATCCAATTCCTTGGCAGTCGCCCCGATCTTCACCATATGTTCGGGATTCATGGGCACGCGCTGCACCCATTCCAATTCCATCGCGTTTAAGCCGAGTGTCTTGATGTATTTCAATCCCTCAAGAGTGCCGCCGGATTTTGGCGTGGAAAGGGGAGTGCCGGGACACGCGAAGCGAAGAGACATGCAATGGTATAGTAGCAGCATGCTGGATCAGAACGTTATCGACGCGTTATTGCGAACGCCCTACGGCGAAGCGGCGTACAAGCTGATAGAAGCACTGCACGATGCGGGATTCGATACATGGTGGGTGGGAGGCGGCGTGCGCGACCTGCTGCTTGGACAGATGCCGAAAGACATCGACATCGCGACTGCCGCCACTCCGCAACAAATTCAGAACATCTTTCCGAAAGCGACGCAAGATCCGAATGCACTGGGCAGCATGCGCGTACCGATGGGAAAAACATTGTTTGAAGTGACCACGTTCCGCGAAGATGACGAAGCATCGGACGGGCGTCATCCGGAATCGGTGGTCTTCGGAACACGAGAGCAAGATGCGAAGCGTCGAGATTTCACCATCAACGCACTGTACTTCCAACCGATCTCGCGGGAACTCTACGATCCGTACAAAGGAGAAGCCGATCTCGCGGAGCGCTTGATTCGCTTCATCGGCGATCCCGCGATCCGCATCAAGCACGATAGTCTGCGCATGTTGCGCGCCGTGCGGTTCCGCGCGTTGCTCGACGGGCAATATCACCCGGAAACGTATCGTGCGATTCAGGAATGCGCCCCGCTCATCGATGCGCTCTCCGGCTCACGGAAATTCGAGGAGATGCAGAAGATGCTGCTTGGTCCGCATCCCGACCGGGCGTTTGAAGATTTGTGGGAACTCGGCTTGCTTTCACGCTTTTTGCCGGAACTGCACGCCTGCAAAGGGATTCCGCAGCCGGCCGATTACCATCACGAAGGTGACGTATGGGATCACACGCTGCACTGCCTGCGCTCGTTCCGGCCCGAAGATGGCATTGATGTGCGTATTGCGGCGCTGTTTCACGATTGCGGCAAAGTCGAAACATTCTCTCTCAAAGAACGTATTCGCTTCGATCAACATGCGGAAACTTCCGCCAAACTCGTCTCCGAAGCACTCGCACGTTTGCAATGCCCCGTGAAACGCCGCGAGAAAATCGCATGGCTGATCGGACATCACATGATGATGGGCACGTTCATCGATAACAGTCTCAGCGAAGTGCGGGCAAGTCACTGGTATCACCACCCTTGGTTCACAGAATTGCTGCAGATGTTTTACCTGGATATTGCAGGCACGGAGCCTGCAAATTTTTCGATGTACGAAGAGATCCTGCGGCGCTACCACCATTTCCTTGATACGCATCCCCGCAAAGAACCGCCTTTGTTGAGCGGTCATGAAGTCATGGACATGCTTGGCCTCACTCCAGGCGAGGAGGTGGGAAACGCCTTGAGTGCCTTGCACGATGCGCAGGTCACGAAGCAGGTGACCACGAAAGCGGAAGCCCGCGAATTTTTGCGTCAGCGTTTTCCGCCGCGGGACTGACCGCCTTTACGACCGATTTTGCGATAGAAGTCGGATCCCATCCTGTCTCGTGTCGTTTCGCCGCCTTTGCGCCCTGCCGCACTGCGTCCCGAAGTCGAGGCGTCGGAGAGGATGTCCGCTTCCAGCTCGTCTTGGACTTCTTGTTGCAACATAAAGAAAAGTGGAAAAGGAAAGAAATGGAAAGAGTTGTGATTGCAGAGTGTCCTGACGGGGTCTTGCATGGCTTCTTACACGGTTTGTATGGTATTTTGGTCACATCTTCCTTTTTTCAGTCCACCTGTATGTTGCGCGCTTGGAAGTATCAGATGCTCGCGGTGGGATTGGCACTGGCCCCCGCTTTGGCATTTGCACATGAACACCAGACTGTCCGCATCGGAGATAAGGTCTATGAATTTACGATCGGATCGATAAACGAACCCGTCGCCGTGGATGACAAATCGGGTGTAGAGTTGACCGTCAAAGAAATTCCGCTCGTGAATGCCGCGGATTCCCATGAACATGTGATGGCCGATGGCGATCCCGCGGAAACCGGCATCCCCGTCGCGGGCTTAGATGAAACACTGAAAGTGGAAATTGCAGCGGGCAATGAGAAGAAAACGCTCTCGCTCGTCCCGAATTGGAGCGAACCGGGCGGCTACCGCGCCGTTTTTTATCCAACCGTCCAAACAACGTTTACGTACCGTCTCATGGGGACGATCAATAACACGAACGTTGATCTCTCCTTCATCTGCAATCCCGCAGGACATCCTGCAACGGAAGACTGGAGCGGCGAAGAACAACTGGCGGATGGAGTGGTGCGCCTGGGAAAAAGCGGCGCATTCGGTTGCCCCATTGCAAAAGCGGACCTTGGCTTTCCGGAACCCTCCGCAACGCTTGCGGATCTGAACGCGAAGCAAAGCGCTAACACGGGCACGATCGCCTTGTCCCTCTCTGCAGTTGCGCTCGGCATGAGCTTGGTTGCTCTTCGCAAGAAACGCATGTGAAGAAACATGTCCCGATGCTTGCCGGCCTGACAATGTTGCTATCGGCACTCTGTGTACCGCTTGCGTCTGCTCATGTCACCGGCAACTATCTTGAAAGAACGGTAGGGGAGTATCTGGTCGATATCGGGTATGACACCTTCACGATTCTCGAAAAGCAGACCATCGTCTTCAATGCGGCTTTGATCAAAGATGCCGGTTCCCTCGAATGGGATTATGCACCTGCAGATGCGCTGTGGATACAAATCACTCCCCCTCACGCAGACGTCTTTCGAACATTCATCCCCATCAAGCAGCCGGGGCCGGTGAATGCTTCGTACACATTTGACGAGCCGGGAACGTATCGGTTGGCCGTACGCTTCTTGGAAGGAGAAACCGTGCTCGCGGAGACATCCTTTCCTCTGACCGTTCACAGCATCGCCTCTCAAACTTCACAAACCAAAACAATCGCCCTCACGCTCTTCGCGGCATTCTTGGCATTTGTCATCTACACCAAATGGGCGCGACGGACGCAGGAACGAAAAACAGTTTCGCACAGACGCACGCGTTAGCGGCAACGTTTGCAGTGGCCGTAAAATTCGAGGGAATGTCGCAACACGGTGAATTGCTTTTGTTTGCTGATCGCACGTTCCATATCTTCCAAATCATCTTCCACGTGCACGTCTTCCACCTCGGAACACTTGAGACAAATAAGATGATGGTGATGATGTCCGGCCTCGGCGAATTCAAACCGCTGCACACCATCTTCAAATTGCACCGCTCGAAGAATTTCTTGGTCCGCCAAAAATTGCAGCTCGCGGTAAACGGTCGTCACGTTCGCGGCTACTTTTTGTCCGCGAAGCATGGCATGCACCTCCTGCGCGCTCAGTGGATTACAATCATGACCGAACGCCTCGACAATCGCGCGACGCGCCGTCGTCATGCGGTACCCTTTTTCTTTAAGAGAAGCCAATATTTCAGCACTGCGAGACATGGAAACAGTATACCATGAAACCTTCTATATGCAAATCATTTGCATTAGAAGGGGCTCACGTACCGCGCCTTTCCGCCGAGCTCTTCCTCAATACGCAGTAACTCGTTGTACTTGCAAATGCGATCGGTGCGCGAGAGCGAACCGGTCTTGATTTGTCCGGTCCCAAGCCCCACCGCGAGGTGCGCGATAAACGTATCTTCAGTTTCACCGCTGCGGTGACTGGCGATCGCATGCCATTCGTTTTTCTGCGCCAACTGAATCGCATCGGCGGTCTCGGAAACGGTACCGATTTGATTCAGTTTAATGAGCACGGCATTGGCCGCTTTTTCTTCCAACGCTTTCTTGATGCGTTCCGTATTCGTTACGAGCAAATCATCTCCGACAAGCTGAATCCGTTCACCAAGGGTTTGCACCATGATTTGAAATCCCGACCAATCATCTTCCGCATGCGAATCCTCAATCGAGACGATCGGATACTGCTGACACAGCATGCCGTAGTACGCGGCAAGTTCTGCGGAATTCAATTGCTTCTCATCAATATCGTAGATTTTTTCATGGAAAAATTCCGAAGCCGCGGCATCGATCGCCAATTGGATCTTTCCCTCATAACCTGCGGCCGCGATTGCTTCCTGCAAAAACGCAAATGCCTCGGTCGCGTTTTTCACGTGAGGCGCGAATCCTCCTTCATCGCCGACAGCCGTGACGTGCCCCGCTTTTTTCAGCAATGCTTTCAATGCGTGAAATGTTTCGGTGCCTGCGCGAAGCGCATCGCTGAAGCGATCAAAGCCCGTCGGGACGATCATGCATTCCTGAAACGACAGGCCGCTATCCGCATGCGCGCCGCCGTTGATTACGTTCATGAGGGGAACCGGCAGCAAATCGGGGGATGGTGCGTCGTACTGCAACGCCAACGATTGATAGAGCGGCCGCTTCTCCGAAACCGCGCGTGCCCTGCAAAGCGCCATCGACACGCCGAGAATCGCATTCGCGCCAAGCCGCGATTTATGCGGCGTGCCATCGAGGGCGATCATCTGTTCATCGATGGAACGCTGCGACGACACATCTTTGTCCTTGAGGGCGGGAAGGAGTTCTTTCACCACGTTTTGAACGGCCTTGAGGACTGATTTTCCGCCATACACGGCTTTATCGCCATCACGCAGTTCCAGCGCTTCATGCGAACCCGTGGAAGCCCCGGAGGGAACCGCCGCGCGGCCCAGAGAGCCATCGGAAAGCAGACAATCCACTTCGATGGTGGGATTGCCGCGGGAATCAAGAATTTGACGAGCAGCGAGAGAAGAAAGTGTGGGCATAGGAAAAGGGTTTAGGAAAGAGAGCGTGCTTGCACGGTCCCGAGAAGATCTTTCTGTGCCTTGTCATCTGAGACAAGCACGACGGTTGCCTTCTTGCCAAGTAGTCTTGACTTCTTTGCCTGATCAAAGGCTGATCGCACGGTTGCTTCGGCATCATGACTGAACGGCACGAGCAGGGGATACACGCCGAACTGCAATTGCAATTTGCGTTGCACCGCGGCATCGGGTGTGCAGGCGATAATGGGAATCGACGAACGATACGCGCTGATCGCATGCGCGGTCTTCCCGCTTCGCGTGAGCACCACGATTGCGCTCGCCCCTAACGACTGCGCCATGGTCACCGCTGCGGCCGCGCGCGCCTGACGCGCATCATGCGTCGGCAATTGCGACCCGACGATATACGGAGCCGCACCGATGCCCGCCTCGGTTTCAATCAGCACCTGCGACATGACCTCGAGTGCGCGATAGGGAAATTTTCCATTTGCCGTCTCTCCCGAAAGCATCGTGGAATCCGCGCGCGTCACGGCAGCATGGGCCACGTCGGTGACTTCCGCGCGCGTTGGGAGGGGATGTTGGATCATGCTCTCAAGCATGTGCGTGGCGACGATCACGGGTTTACCGGCGGCGCGGCAACGTAGAACGATATCATCTTGAATCGCGGGGATGCGTTGAAACGGCATCTCCGCACCCAAATCTCCGCGCGCAACCATGATGCCGTCGGAGGCGGCGATGATCGCATCGATATTCGCCACGGCCTGCCGCGTTTCCACTTTCGTGATGATGCCCATGATCCCGCGCTTGCGCTTGATGAACGCACGTACTTCGTCGATTTCTTTCGCCGTGCGGATAAAGGAAAGCGCGACAAAATCCACTCCTTCCTTGCACCCCATTTCGATCGCCTTCCAGTCGCTCTCGAATAACGACGGCATGCTCACATCTGCACCAGGCAAATTCAGATGCCTGCGCGAGCCGATCATGCCGTCACCCTGCGAGCGGGCGATGACCGTGCCGTCACGCTGGATTTTCACGATATCAAAAATAATTTCCCCGTTGTCCATGAGAATGCATTCCGCTCTCTTTGCATCTTTCGCGAGATGCGGGTAATTCAGCCGGACCGTCATGCGCTTGGGATCGTTGTATTCATTGTACGAAAACACCACTTCTTGTCCGGCCTTCAGCAGAACGGGCGTCGCCACTTCCCCCGTGCGGATCTCCGCACCCTTCGTATCGAGCATGATGGCGATTGCATGGCCTTCTTTATTGTTGAGCTCCTTGAGCATCTTTATGATCACCTGATGCTTCTCCAGCGTACCGTGCGAGAGATTCAAGCGTGCGACGTTCATGCCGGTGCGCGAGAGCATGCGGACGGCTTGCGCATCCGATGTTGCAGGCCCGAGCGTGCAGATGATCTTTGTTAATCTCATTTGTGAAGGGAAGTGATGAAAAAAGTATACGCGAGATAAATTGCAAATACCAAAATGCAAATTCCAAGAAATTGTGTCCTGTTTGGAATTTGGTGCTTGGAATTTGGAATTTTCCTTTGTATTCTTGAAGCATGGGCACCCTCATTCTCATTCGTCACGGGCAGTCACAGTGGAATTTGGAAAATCGTTTTACCGGATGGACCGATGTGCCGCTGACCGAACAAGGTGCGAAAGATGCAGTGTCCTGCGGGAAAACTCTGAAAGGCATCAAGTTTGATTTCGGCTTCACGTCGCGCTTGCTTCGTGCGCAAGACACGCTGAATATCATCTTGAAAGAATGCGGTCAGGCCAGCCTCCTCGTCGAGCGTGATTCCGCCCTGAACGAGCGGCACTACGGAGACTTGCAGGGCCTGAACAAAGCGGAGACGGCGGAAAAGTACGGCGCTGAACAGGTAAAGGAGTGGCGCCGCAGTTTCTTCACGCGACCGCCAAACGGGGAGAGTATGGAAGATTGCGAGCATCGCACGCTCCCATTCTTCAAACAGTACATTCTGCCGCTCGTGAATCAGGGACTCACCGTGATCGTCGGACTGCACGGCAATAGCATGCGCCCGATCATGAAATACCTGGAAAACCTCACTCCGGAAACCGCGGCCTCCATCGAGCTGAACTTCTGCACGCCCTACATCTACTCGATCGAAAACGGGAAGATGACGAACAAAGAAGTCCGGGAAGTTCCCGGTCTCGGCGCAACGGGAACGGCGGATATCGGGAAAAAGTGAATGACGGGGTCGTTGATTACTGGAATCTCACTGGAACCCTCACACTCTCCTCCCGTTCCGGCAAACCCGACGGATTGCTCTTCAGAAGCATCAATGTTCCTGCTTTGGCAGTGGTGGTAAACGTCAATGTCCCGGAGAAAGGCACGAAGTCGGTCGTCATCCATTCGCTCTGCGCTTCAACATATCCGTTCGCAATCACGTTGCCGTTATCATCCACAAGTCGTACCGGGAAACTCGCTTCAAAAAACCATGTCCCGCGTGCCTTGCCCGTAATCACCAACGGACTCTGCACGACCTGGCTTAAGAGCGGCGTGCCGACTTCGATGTCCGTTATCGTCGCCGAAGAGAAAACAGAAGTAGCCACCTCTTGATCAATGACTTCAGAAGCAGAACATCCGACGAGGAGCAGGGCAAGAGCAATGGATGCGTATTTCATACGGCGATCATAGAACGTTTATCACTCTGCACAATATTTTTTGCCAGTTTGTATACTGTCATCATGATGCCCTTCTTCGTCAAAGGCATGCTTATCGGTTTTTCCATCGCAGCCCCCGTCGGGCCGATCGGCTTACTGTGCATTCGTCGAACTGTTGCGCAGGGGAGGGGAGCGGGATTTGTTTCTGGACTCGGTGCCGCCACCGCTGATGCAACCTACGGCTTCATCGCGGCATTCGGTCTCACGTTTATTTCCGGATTCTTGGTGAGCCATTCGTCACTACTCAACCTCATCGGCGGGCTCTTCCTTCTCTATCTGGGCATCAAGATCTTCCGCAGTACCGTCGCGACAAACGCAACGGATACCCGCTCATCGACACTCGTAAAACACTACATCTCCACCTTCTTGCTCACACTCACCAACCCCACCACCATTCTTTCTTTTGTTGCGATCTTCGCTGGGCTTGGCATCGGCAGCGACGCACGCGATTATCTCTCGGCATCCGTCATGGTGCTCGGCGTGTTTCTCGGCTCCGCCTTATGGTGGCTGATCCTGAGTGAAGGAATCCATTTCTTCCGAAAAAATTTCTCCCTCCGGCAATTGCAGTGGGTAAATATGATTTCGGGCATCTTGATTTTCTGTCTTGGCGCGGCTGCAGTTATGACAGGATTTTGAGCAAAATATCGATCTGTCCGCCTTCTCCATTGGAGAAGCCACCGCTCTTAAGTCGTTCTCGACGCGCAGCACCTTCGAGCTGTGCCGCTTCGATGAGAGCATGCTGCTGCTTGGGATTCAGCACAATATCACCCAGAACAAGCTCCGCGAGCATCAAGCGCCCTTCATCGTCAAACCGCATCGTGCGGAACGAGGCATTCTCCATTTGAATAAGCTGCCGGATTACCTCTCTCGTACACGCAATGTAAGAAGGCTGCTGCGGATCCCGCACGTCCGCAATCAAATATCTGCCATCCCTGCTTGGCACCAACAACGTCATGGCACCATGCATCTGCTGCGCCTCTCTCAGGCGCGCCAATTTGCTTTCATTATTCAAGTATTGCAGCAATGCCCGATCATTCACAGTTTGCCCTTTCATCTGCACTATCTCAGAAATCCAGCCCTTCCACGTACGTCTCGATGTATCTATTTCCTCCACCTTTTCCCAGCGCAATGCATCCGGGCACAGCTCCTCCACTTCGGCATGGTGCACATGCTCATACAATGCATGGCGTGCATCTTCGCGCTGATGACGCAGCTCCCAATATCTGATCAGCACTTTCAGATCTTCGATGCCATCCGCATCCAACTGCTTTTGCTGGAATTTCGCAAGGAGATACAGCGCCTTGACGATCACGGTGTAGTCAGATTCTTCTCTCAGCGGCACGAGAAGCGCAGGGAATTGCCCTTCGAGTTCATGCAAGTGCGCATTGCACTGCTGCACTTTTGCATCGAGCATTCCGCCGTACGCACCGGTGATGAACTCAGGAAGAAAGGAAAGGCGTGATGCAGCTGCGGCAGCAGTGAGGAGGAATGAAGTTCCCGCCTCATGCAAACTCCTCCCGATGGTACTCAGCGTTCCGCCGATGAGTCCTTGCACTTCCCGGCCGACTTCGCGGGGATTCGCACCGTTGTTGCCGCTTTGCTTGTTGATCGCCTCAAGGTACGGCGGCAATTTAAGTCCGGCTGCGGCCCAGGTCACCAGCATTTTCATGAACGCGCGAGCATATCTTTTTTCTTTCCAGTTGGGAGCATCGAGCAGCACATCTGCCATCGCATCGATCAAACTTTTTTTCTGCTGATCTCCACCCACTTGCGCATCCTTTCCGCGCATGTGCAGCGAAGGGGACTTGCGCTTTTTGGAGCGCATCACTAGACGCTCAAACAATTGTGCAATCTGCTCAGGAATCGTCGCCGGCCAGACGAGCAGCATGTCCACCAGCACTTTTGCCGCATGTTCTCCGGCTTCATGCGCGTGATGCAAAAAGTCTGCACTCCCTTCTCCCATGCCACCGAGCGCCTCACTGAGATGTGCCCCGTTTTGCTTCGTGCCGCTCTTGAACCATGCCTGCAAATTTTGCAGCAATTCATTGAATGCCTCTCCTGCATGATCGAGGATTTTGTCACTGCTGCGCTCTTCCACCTTTATTTCGCGCAGAGAAATAAGCATCGTATTGATGTCGGCAATCAATTGATTGATTTTCCCGAAGGACTCGCCGCCAAGATGCCACTGCACCGTTTCGCGATCCCGCTGGTGCTGCGCCATTGCAACGGGATCCGGTGCGTCGGACTCATGCTCAGGGCTCGGACACAAGAAATTCAGCACATCATCCGTAGACCGAATCGTCTGCACGGAAAGTTGCGTGAGCAATTCAATGAATTTTCTACTGCACTCCCTCAATTTTTTCTTACAATCGTTCAGCCGGTCGAGGGTATATGCAACGTGCAGATCCTCTTCTTCTTTTGCCGCCTTGCCACCCACCATCGCCGCAGTCAATTTGATCGGCGCATACACCACGCCAGGGCTCTTCACGGCCACATACAGTGCAGCCATCGCCTCCGCAAAAATCAGAACCGACCATGTCAAAAGATCTACGGCACCATAGCCGGTGTGCAGCAGATGCTCCAACGTATGCGCGAGTGGAGCGGCAGCCGACCATGTCAGCACTCCTCCGACAACCGCGGTTCCCGCTGCAGCCATTCCATCCACGACCGGATGATCGAGCGGCGTTCCGGTCTTGGGAGCGGTGAGAATGCGAATACGACGATACAGCGCATGAAAATAGCGCAACTGCGCATCGTATTCTTTGAGCAAATCAAATGTTTCAATGCGCAATTTCGCATCAGATCTATCAAGCTCGCGCAATACTTCACGGGCTTCAGCAGCTTCCTCTCCTCCTCTCTCTTTTTTGCGCTCCCATTGCTCTCGGGCAATCCCATTCTTTTGAAGAAGGCCGATTGTGATCTGGGTGCGCGCCTGCAGGATATCAAAAAATCCCCCAATGGAATCAACGCTATCACTTACTTCCTGAATATTCGCTGTGGCAAGGGCATCAAAGGGAACCCCGACCTTCGGGAGAAGCGGCTCGAAAAGGCGCCGATCAAATTCTTCATCGGTTTCACCCACCATACCCCTTTCCTGCTCCTCGGCCTGTCGCTCAGATGTTGCAACTTGAAAAATATCCTCCACCGCATCACGGACAGCAGGATCTTGCTCCACCGGTGTTTCCTGCGCAGCGGGTTCGGCTGCGTTTTGGACTTCTCCGCCTTCCTCTGGAGAGCGTGGATCTTCGGATCCGTCCATATTAAGATTATTATAGCACAAATAATGCTATTTTGTCAATAAAGCCCCCCATTGGCCGAAGCAAATAGGGGGCGGGGACGATTAGACCGAGAGGCAACCGTTCTTCTGGAAGAACGCAGTTGCACTCGGAAGCAGGTTTTCGGATTTCAGCGTGCCGTCCGGCTCGACAATCCGGTCATCAAAAAACAGAAAATGGCCCATCTCGCAACAATCCTTTGCGAGGATCTCCCGCGGGTACGCGGTGATCATGGTAGACCAGCGCACGAGCGAGGGTTCCACTGGAAGGGACTCGCGGGTTCCGTCCCAGTTCACGACCGTCAGTGGAATATTCATCTGCTGCATGAAGGAGAAGAGGCGCGGCGAATACTGCCGAGCAGACTCCAAGCTGACATAATTCGGATGCAGAAGCAGTTTCATGGTGCGTTCCTGTTATCCCGGGTCCCGGATCAAAACCGTTCTGAGCCTTCGCCCGTCACGAGGATTCCCTGGAATCACCGGGACAGAAGAAGAGATAGATGAAAGGACTGAGACTGTTATAGCATTTTACAATAATTTTTGCAATGCAGCACACCTCTTCATTCAGAGGTGCGGAAGGGCTACCATACGATTCGGATGCGCCAGTAGCTCAGTGGTTAGAGCTCCGGACTTATAAACCGGCGGTCGGTGGTTCAAATCCCCCCTGGCGCACCATCAATTTCATTCTTCCAAAGAACTTTCCCGAAGGTTTCAAAAAAAGACCGCCTTGCGACGGTCTTTCGAATTCTTAGGAGGAGGGGATTAGGCTGCCTTCTCTGCCTCAACCACGACCGACACCGGCATGTTCTGACCGCCGAGGGTCACGGTGACCTGATGCGTACCGACGTTCTTGATCGGCGTCGCAATTTCAACGGCATCTTCCTTCACATCAAGCTGATGCTGAGCCTTGAGTGCAATGACGATATCTTTCTCGTGAACGGCGGCGTAAAGCTTGTTGCCACCCTTTGTCGTCTTGCGGGTGAGCTGCAATGCCTTGCCGGCGAGAGACTGTGCGACAGAGGCCTGCGCATCTCTCTCCTTCTGTTTTTCTTCCGCACGGCGGCGAATCAAATCCGCATAGCGCTTACGCACCAGCGGCGTGGCCACGAGGGCCATACGTTGTGGCAGAAGGCAATTGAGGGCAAAGCCATCGCCCACGACCAGAAGGTCGTTTTTCTTGCCGATACCGGCCACATCTTCCAAGAGCAACACTTCCATGGGGGGTCGGGGAAAAAATAGGGCCAGGAAATCCTACGTTAATCGGAGGCGCACGTCAATGGGCAGCCATTGGACGCTTGTTTCCTGGTACTCTTTTAGACGGATTTTAGGCCTGTCTCTTGCGAAAACAAGCTTGACACCCATGTGAAAAAAGAGAGCCATCCCTTGTTTGGCTCAAAGACACGTTGCTGCTTTACGTACCAATGGTCCGATGTCAAAAATCGGTCGGAATGCAGCGAGAGATCGGCAAGCTGGATTCCGAGGATATCTTCACGATGAGCATAGGTATACACGGGGGTATAGAGAACGATCGCAGGGACATCTTTCTTCAAAACATCACGCAGCTCCTTCAGGGCATCGGCGCGCTCCGCCTCATCGGTCGTGCGACGAACCGTCTCAAGCAATGCATCGGATTCAAAAGAGGAATACTGGCTTAAATTATAGGCATCGATTTTCAAATCATTCTTGGCGCCTACGGCTTTCTGCATGCCGCTTGAGTGCCAGTACGGATAACTGTCGAGATTATCGAGGAGCGACTGGCCGAAGAGCAGCAAGTCGTAATTCCGTCGCAATACGCGATCTTCAAACTCCTGACGCGTCGCGGGCACGACAATGTTGACGTTGACCCCGAGCTTCGCCCACTGTTGCTGAATACTTTTCGCCACATCGAGATACTGCGGAGGCGCGGCACTCGTCACAAGCGTCAGCGAAAGCTTCTGATTCGCATCGTTGATGCGTGTTCCCACGGGATCTTGCGGCGTGCGGCGGCGCAAGAAGGCTCTATCCAAAAACAAATCCGCAGCCGTGATCCGCTGCTCCGGTGCAAGCTCAGTCGTCTTGCTCCTGAGGAATAATTCTATCAAGCGCTGTTCCTGCAACGCGCGCTCGTACTGCACCGGGCTCGATGTTCTCCAGAGATAAAACGAATCGAGAATTTTTCCTTTCGTGTCGACCAGTTTCACCAAATTATCGCCGAGCTTCAGCGCCCCCGTCCCCACGGTCGGCAACATCGCGATCCATGATCCGGAATCGGTGGGAGCCAATTGCACCGGAACACCGTTCAATTTTGCGGCAGACCCGCCCAAATCCGGCACCTTTCCGGTCACGGTCAGCGTTGCACCCGTATCCAGTAATGCGATGGGAGGAACCCTAAGGAATCCCGCGTTATTCGCCTCGCGCTGTTCCAATAAACGCTGCAAACGAACCTTCTCAGGGAAGTACCATTCCGATTCAAACAGCGCCCCCTGAGCCGCATTCGCATCGAACGCATACCGCCAGTCGGATGTATCGATTTCCATCAGCGGCGTATCCACAATATGCGCCTGTCCTACCACATCGACGATTTGCTGTTTGTTGGTTCCCATCTGCAATCCTAGGCGCAGTTGCTGATCCTTCACGACGGGGCGATCAAGATTGAAAAACAGTGCGACATACTGCGGCAGCGTGTAGGTGCGCGGCGTGAAGCGCGTGGGAGCGGCGGGCTCCCCGCGATCGGTGTAGGGAACCAGGCGGATGCCGTCGATGTTGCGCGCATCGGAGAGTAATGACTGATAATCCGGAAAGATCCGGAACACGATCCGATCGAGCAGATATTTCGGTGGAATGGGGCGGTCAAAGCGCTCAAGCGTGACCTCGGTAGAAAGATCCGTCTGTGCCAAAGTTTTGAGGCGATACGGACCAGCACCGATCGGATGGAAGGCGAAGTCCAGGGCCTGATCAAGGCGATCGACGGGCACGCCTTCGAACAGCGACTTCGGCAGTAAGCCGAGCGTCAGATTACTCGGGAAAAATCCGTACGGATCTTCGAGGGAGAAGCGCACGGTACGGTCATCGAGTTTTTCGAGTTCGACTCCTTGAAAATTCTGCCGGAGCAAACTGTTGGGGAAGCGCGGATCTTGAATCGTTTGAAACGTAAACAACACGTCATCGGCAGTCACGGGATGCGGTTTGGCTTTGGTGGAGTTGTGCCAGAAAAGTTGTTGCTTGAGACGCAGCGTGTAGAGCTTGCCGTCCTTCGAAACCGTCATGGTCGCAAGATCTTCTTCGATATTTTTCGTCGTGGGGTTGTATTTCAACAGTCCCGCAAACACCAGCGAGACAATATCGCGGTTCACGTCGTTAGTGACCGTGAACCACGGGTTGAGCGGCATCAATTCTCCGACCGATCCTTCGATATACGTACCACCGCTCTTCGGCACCAACATCGTGCTGCTCCAATAGAAACGCGAAAGCAACACAATGAGACTCACGGCGAAGAGCGCGACGAGAGAAGCGAGAATCCATCGTTCCCAGCGGTTATATACTCCTATGGCGCCGCGGATCAGCTGTGAGGAGAGACGAGACATTTAGCGGACGTACCACTGGACGATCGTCAGCAGGAAAAAGACGATGGAAAGCACGACCGTCGCCTGATAGAGGAACTTTTCGGCACCTCTGCGCTGGACGATCATGGTATTCATGCCCGATCCGCCTACCGACAACCCCGCGGCACGATGCTGGAGCAGGATCGAGAGGACAAGCAGAACACTGAGAATCGCCTGGATGGTCAGGAAAAAGTTCATGGGACGAGTATAGGGCAAGAGGGGAGTGAGGTCTAGTGATAAGTTAGAGTTGGTAGTGAGGAGTGAGTAGTTTATAGTGGCCCGGAACAAAGATTCGGGCGGTTAGCTCAGTTGGTTAGAGCGACTGGTTTACACCCAGTAGGTCACAGGTTCGACTCCTGTACCGCCCACCACAAAAAATTGTCAAAATAACAATTTTAGTGTATAATATTAAGTTAAACCTACATAAAACTCCATGCCCCCGGACTCCCCGGAACATCCTCGGGAATACTCACTCCAAGACGTGCTCAAGGACACGAAGGAGAAATTTGGGACGCTTTCGGAGGATATTGAGGCAAAACGAAACCAGGTCTCCGAGATTAACGATGGATTGCCGACTTTAGATACCGGCGCAGGGGTAACACTCAAGAAACAACAGACAACACATGCGAAATTCGAGGAGGTTGCGACTGCGTTCGAGCGAAAAGACTACGGCCAAGCAATCAAAAAATTATTTGAGTGGATTTTTAAGTCGAAATATTCAGAAGAGGGATTGGGATACTTGATACAACAGAAGAACGCCATCCCCATGCAGCAGACGCTCGGCATCATTCGTCAGCTTGAGAGGACGGATTCCTCGACCATGAGCCTGAAGAATAAAGTACTCGCTTCGATGATCAACGGCGAGATGCAGCGCAAGCTTGAGAAAGAATATGCAGTAGAACGCACGGCACAAGCGACAACATTCCTCGACGTAGAAGCAGATGGCATGACACTGGAACAAGCCGTCACACAACACGCAGGAGACAAAGCTGCAGCAGTCTTAGAACAAATGAAGGCGACAGCAAATCATGGAGGAAAGATCGAGCCGTTGTTACTCGGTATCGTGAGATACAACAAGCCGCTCCCAAAAGGGGTTCGCCTGTTTTTTGATGCACAAGGATTCCCTCTCCATGCGAGCTTCAAAAAAGTGAAACCTTCCGCCGTTCCACCGATTCCCGTGTATCGTCACAAAAAAGCGGAAGAGATCAAAGAACAACCGAAAAATCAGGAAATCGTAGAGTTCCTCAAACGCAATCTCCGCCCCGGTGATGTCATCATCACGAGTGGGGGAGGGGAGGCACAGGGAGTGAGCGGCAAACTGTTCCAAGTGGGTATTCGCATGATCGCGCGACAGGAAGAAGAGGGCGAGTTCTTTCATGGCACGCACTCGATGTATATGGGAGAGGGCGGCGTGATTCAGCACATGACACCGCGTGGATTCGAAACCGGAACGCCGGATACGCTATTTTTGCAAAATACAAGATACAAGGCGATCACTGTGCTACGTATGCCTGAAAAAATGCGTGAACAATTCAAGAAACAAACCGACGTGCAAATCGCACAGCTCATTGCGCTGACGCAACAGAAAAAACTCACCTATGACCGTATGAAAGCGGGGAAAATTGGTGCAAACATCGCTCTCGGAAATCGAGAGGAAAAGGTGGCGAATTCCTCTGATGATTCCTGCATCTGCACCGACCCGATCACAAAAGGCGCTACAGGCGTTGCAGGATTGGAAGACCTCGCACGCGGCAATACACCCGAAGATATCGCAGCTGCCTCACAGATGAGGGCGATGTGGTCGTTTGAATTCGACCGGGGTCCGCGGAAATAAAAAAAACGGGCCTTGCGACCCGTTTTGAGATTTGACGGAGAGGGGATTAGCGCAATGAGCTAAAGATTTGGGTCATGAGATCCAAGATCGTCGTGAAGTTGAGATCAAAAGGAATGTCGAGAATTTTGGCAATCCACGCGACCGCGAAGAAGGCGACGAAGGTTACGACCAATCCGATGATGGAATAGCGGATGGTATTAACCGCCTTCTTAATTTTATCTTCGTTACCGGCCGAGAGAATGAATGTGATGCCGCCGATAATAATGAACGTAAGACAGAGAATGGACGCAACAATCAACGCGAGGGCGATGAAGGTGGCGACGATTTCGAGGACCGATCCTCGTTCGAGAAGATCACGAAGCATGGAAAGTGGGGGAAGAAGAAACAGAGAGAAGCCTCATTTGGGAGGCTCAAGAATTTTAAGATTAATACGTTGCTGCGTATTGCCGCCGATGATGCGCAGCAGCGTGCGCAACGCCTTGACGGTTTGTCCGCCCTTGCCGATCAATTTGCCCATATCGCGGTCGCTGACGCTGACACTCAGCAAAATGCCGAGTGCATCGACGGTGACATCGATCTGCAATTGATCCTTGTCCTCGACAATCGATTCGAGAACGTAGCGCAAGAAGGACAATCCTGGCGTATCCGTGGTGGCTTGGGATGAAGTCATGCGGAAACAGGGTACGCTTTTGCGGGATGCTTGTCATCTAGACCCCTGGACGAAGGAGTACGATGATTTTCTTATGCTGCAGGAGCAGCTTCTGCCTCTGCGGCAGGAGCTTCAGCGGGTGCGGCCGGTGCTGCTGCAGCCGGAGCGGCAGCGACTTCCTCTTCCGCGTTCTTGGACTTCTGCTTCGTGTAGCGGGTAATGAACTTTTCCATTCCCTTCATACCTTCTTTCTTGAGCAAACGGGCGACCGTTTCGCTGGGAATAGCCCCCTTCGAAATCCAGTCAGCAACTTTCTCTTGCTCGATTTTGAAGACTTTCGGGTTCTGCTGTGGCAAATAATGGCCAAGAATGCCAAGGAACCTGCCTTTAACGGCACGCGCCTTTTCCGCCACCACCAGACGGTAGGAAGCGAGATTTTTACGGCCAGTACGCTGAAGACGAATGACGAGCATCGGGCGGGGAGTGTAAGGGATCGCAAGACACCTTGCAAGCACTAAATTACGTCTTGGCGTCAATTGCGGCTCACGCGAATCCCTTTGATATCGCCAAATCGGCAATCATTATATAAAAACTTCTCCAAATCGGCAAATACGCCACGGCATTCTTGGGTCGCAATGGAGTGGGTACAGGCAATAAAGAGTGTTCCTTCGTGAAACTTTTCGACGGAGATGGCCGTCCGCAGCATGGGCAAGCGCTCATTCAACCACTGCTGCGCACAATGTGTCACATGCGCCGCATGTGCGGGCACTTTCAAGCCGCGCCGGGCAAGGACCGATGGCAACAAAGACGAGAGTTGTTCCATGCAGAAGTTGGTTGGTGACAAACAATCATATTCTTTTTCTTTGCAACAATCGCTTGCCGCATCGTGCGCTCTCCCGCATCGTCACCATCCTGTCACTTGCATTGCCCCCTCAAGATTCGCACACTGAACAGCGGACTCTCACTTTTTTCCTTTTTCATCATGAAACATCTTCTTCAATCATTGATGCGCCGAACGATGACTGCATCCTTTATTGCAGGCATCGTCGTCGGCGTCACGGCCGTCGGCGCGAGCGCCAGCTTACTCGGCTCATCGGTGTTCCCGGACGTCCCGTCGAACGCCTACTACAACACGGCGGTCGGCACCCTGAACGCCGCAGGGATTGTCAGGGGAAGCAACGGCAAATTCCGTCCCGGAGATTTTGTGACGCGTGCCGATGTCGCCGTCATGATCGCACGCTTGCGCGCCGAGTTGACGGGTGAACCGCTCGATGAATCCGTTCAGCCCAGCACACCGAATACTTCTTCCGCCCCCAGTGATTCCGGACAGACTTCTTCCACGACGGTGACCGTCCGTCGCTCAAGCAAGAGCAGTTCGGTCGCATCCTCTTCCCTGAAGAGTTCCAGCAGTTCTTCGGCAGGCTACAACCCCAAGGGCTCCCTGCACTTCACGACCGGAGGCTTCACAGTCGGTGAGCAGCTCGGCAAAATCACGCTTGCCGTTGTGCGCACAGGTGGCTCCGATGGAACGGCGGGTATCAGTTATACCGTTACGGCAGGTACTGCCACCGCGGGCATCGATTTCTTGGCAGCATCCGGCACGTTGATCTTCAGTAATAAGGAAACGAACAAGAACTTCACGGTTACGATCCCCGACGATTCACTGGGAGAAGGCGATGAAACGTTCATCGTCACGCTCAGCAATCCGCAGCACGGCGTAGGTCTCAAAGCCCCCTCTACGGCAACCGTCACGATCAAGGATAATGAAACATCCGGCTCGAGCACTTCATCGTCCGGCACAGCGGGATCCTCCTCGGCGGGTCCGGTCGCGGGAACCTTCAATCTTTCGGCGACGGCCTATGCAATTAGAGAAGATGGCGGCTCGTTGAATGTCACGGTCAATCGCACGGGTGGCAGCCAAGGTGCCGTGAGCGTCGCCTACGCGACGGCAAACGGATCGGCCACGTCCGGTACGGATTACAATGCGACGAGTGGCACGCTTTCCTTTGCGGCGGGCGAAACCAGCAAGACGTTCACCGTGACCAGCCTCAATAACGAATCGATCACCGGGAACAAAGCCTTCAACATCGTCCTCTCCACTCCTTCGGGCGGCGCAGCACTCGGCACGGCGAAGCAGGCGAGCGTGACGATTTACGATGACGAGTCCGGCTCCTTTGGCTCCGGTTCGCTGAAATTCAACAAAGCCACCTACGAAGTCACGCAATCACAGGGCAGCATTGAAATCACAGTCATGCGCATAGGTGGCGCAAACGGTACGATCAACGTCAGTTACTCAACAGGCAACGGTTCTGCCTTTGCGGGCGTTGATTACACCGACACGCAAGGTACGCTGACGTTCGCACCAGGTGAGGCATCAAAAACATTCTCGATTCCAATCCGGAAGAACGATGGCGGCGGTTCCGAACGCACAATCAACCTCGCACTCACGAATCCCACGCTGCCCGCAACCTTGATAAATCCGTACACTGCCGTGGTGACGATTTATAAATAAATAATGTTACGACGCAAACCGTATAGAGCCGTGCAAATTGCACGGCTCTATACACGTGGAATCGAATCACATGATCGTGATGGAAAACAAATTCGATCAATGTTTGTGTTGCATCACGTATGTAGGGATTCCACATTCGGATGCAACGCCCCATTGATCACCACTGCCGTTCGGCGTGCCGCCTCGGTCCAATCCCAGAGCAAATGCACCGTACGATCCGATGGGGGATTGGTAAAGGCGTCTACGAACGCTTCCACAGTCGGCTCGATCAACCTGGCATGACCGCCGGTCACTTCGCGCAGCGGACCGCGCTCCGCCGCGATCACCGGACACCCGCACGCAAGCGCCTCGGCAGCGGGAAGACAAAATCCCTCGTACAACGATGCGGTGACGAACGCGATCGCGCCGCAGTAAAGCGCCGGGAGATTATCATCGGAAATACCGGAGAGCAGACGACATCCAGCGGGGAGCATGAGCGACTTCGCTTCTTCTCCGCCGCAAAGCAGGATCAATTCTTTTCCAACGAGTTTCGCAGCCGCAAACGCCTGCAACAGCATCGGTACATTTTTGTGCTCCTTCGCATTTCCGACATAGAGGAAATAGGGGGCGCTCAATCCATATTGCATCTTCACTGCGGCGATCTCCGCTTCGCTGCGTGCGGAAAAATGCGGATTCACCCCTTCGAAGGTCACGTGCATTTTTTCGGTCGCGGTTGTCCCGTACACCGAACGCAATTCATCGGCGACGAACGTGCTCACCGTCAACACCGCCTTCGCGCGGCCGATGGCGCCGTCCATCAAAGTTCGATAGGCAACCTGTTTCAGGAGCGATGCCTTGTTCGGAAACCGATGCAGAATCAGATCGTGGATCGTCATCACGAACGGAATCGGCGAGCGCAGCGGAACGTTGAAGTGCGGCGAGAAGAGCAACTGCGCCCCCGACGCGCGAATGACTCCCGGCATCTTCCATTGCTCCGCAAACGAATAGTGCGGAAACGGCGCTGCCAGAAGACGTGGCGCGCCAGGTAATTGTTTGATCCACGATTCTCCCTCATCTTTCACCAGCAATACGTACTCCCAGGGATCATCGCGCGCCAACAGCGCTCCGGTCAGTTCGCGCGTGTACCGCCCGAGACCGGCATGGTACGACGCAAAGCGGCAATCGATGGCGACGGTTTGCATGGAGTCAGCGTAGCAGGTAAGGCATCATGCATCTATGACGGTACAGGAAGCTCTGACTGGCTCTGGCTTGGCAAAGGCGGATGGCGAGGTGCTGCTTGCGACTCTTTTGCAGAAGGACCGGACGTGGCTGCTCGCGCATCGCGACGATGCCGTGCCTTCCCCATTGCTACTCACGTGGCATGAATGGGCGGAGCGGCGAAAGAGGGGAGAGCCGGTCGCCTACATCACCGGAACCAAAGAATTTTTCGGACGCACGTTTCGCGTCACGCCCGACGTATTGATTCCGCGTCCCGCGACGGAATTACTCGTGGAATGCACGCTGGAACTTCTGAATCAACAAACTGCTCGCAAAGAGCTGCGGGAGATCGATACCGGGATCGTCGCGTGCATCAATCTTTGGAAAACCGGCGCGCGCTGCATTGTCGATATCGGCACGGGCAGCGGCTGCATCGCAATTACCTGCGCGCTGGAACGACCGTACTTGCGCGTGATCGCGACGGATAGCAGTGAAGCGGCACTGACCATCGCACGTGAAAATGCACAGAGGCTCGGCGCCTCTCATCTTGAATTTCTTCTCGGTGACGCACTGGATCCGCTGTCTTTGTTACAAGAACCGTTTCTCATCGTTTCGAATCCGCCATACATCGCCACAGACAGCACGCTGGAAAAAGATGTCGTGGATTTCGAACCGCATCACGCGCTGTTTGCAGGCAGAGACGGCGCAGACATACTTCGCGCATTCACCCAACAGGCACGCGCCCATCCGCACTGCATCGGCTATACATTGGAATGCACCCAACAACAAGCAACAATGTTTCTTGACTGAGGGTCAAACAAGGGTACAAAGACCTCATGCCACTCCGCACCGTCGCATATTTAAAGCCATACGCAACCACATGGGATGCGTTTCTCCAGGAACTTGATCCGGACACCTCCGCGGAGGTGCCAGCCTATGACGAACGTCTCGATGAGCTCATCGAAGATCAAATCGAGCACTTGCGATCTATCGCAAGCGGACTGGGCATTGAGGTGCATGTTGATGAGTATGAATTGATGCAACTCAGAAATGGGCAACGCGCAAGCAGTGGCGGCATCGTGTCGCACGCGCGCAGAAGACAGATTGAGACAGCGGACATTCTTTGTGTCACCAATCCTCCTCCTGCAGTGCTCGCAACAATCATGCAGTGCGTCATGAAACATCCTCTGATGCGCAGCATCATCGGATACACACGATCCGCAGACTTTGAAGAAGGAATCTCGATGGCTTCTCGCTTGCTTTCACTCGTGCTCATTCCCGACGAACCACCGCAATGGCTCCCGAGATTGTTTCCGGTACAACTTGCGAAGATGGATCAGACGTCAAACAGAACGATGTCGGACGCATTGTTGTTCCCGAACATCGCCGCTTCCCGCTACGCCGAAGATCCAAACGCGCTGATCATGCCACGCACGATCGAAGCGGAAGAGATGGATCTGCGCGACGCTTAACGCTCCAATGGCTCGCCCCATTTGAGTTTGGCCCGCAACGTCGCAAAAAACGTATCCTGTTTGCGACGTAAAAATTTGACGGTATCGCGGTGCAACGAGACAACGATGCGATCATGTTCCCCGAGCGGTTGATACACCTGCCCGTCGAGCGTGAGATTCACTTCGCTGTGTTCGGATTGATGAGCGCGCGGCACCACTTCCGCCATCACGGTACTCTCGCCGGGAATCACGATGGGCTTCTGACTGAAGCTGTGCGGATTGATCGGCGTGAGAATCAGTGCCGAAAGACGCGGATGGACCACCGGCCCGCCGGCTGCAAGTGAATACGCCGTCGATCCTGTTGGCGTGGCGATGATCAAACCATCGGCATGATACGTCGTGAGCATTTCGCCATTAATTTCGGCGCGCACATCGAGCAGACGCGCGATGGCACCCTGTGCAATAACCGCTTCATTTAATGCAAATCCTTCAAAAAAATTCTGCCCCTCACGCATCACCGACACATTCAACAAATTCCGTTCTTCGATGACTCCCTCTCCGGATAATAACTTTGGAATCCATTCTTCGGCCTCTTCGATGCTCGTCTCCGCCAAAAATCCGACTCGCCCGCGGTTCACACTGAGAATCGGAATACGTGGATCATGCAACTCGCGAACGGAACGCATGATGGTGCCGTCACCGCCGATCACAAGCAGCAGATCAATACCGCCGCAATCTTTCAACGGCGGCACGCCCTTCAAGCAGGAAACATCTTCGATGCGATCGGTATCAGCAAATACGTCCGTTCCGATCGAACGTAAAATTGCCACCACGCGCTCGACGGTTTGATCTTTTTCATCGAGCGTTCGCTTTACGGTTAAGCCGATGCGCTTATACTGCAGCATGAACCGAAGTATAGCGCGATCATGATTTCAACACATCCAAAAAACTGTCAACGGTGTGCTTCCAGGTAAAGAGCCCTGCGCGCTGCGACTCCGCTTGCATAAGCCGCTCACGCAATGCTTCATTCGCCAACAATTCCTCAAGGCCTTTGGCAATCGAAGATTCATCTTCCGGATTGCAAAAATACGCGGCGTCACCCGCCACTTCCTTCATGCTGCCACGGTTGGACGTGAGCAGGGGAATCCGTCTGCGCATCGCATCGAGCAACGGCAAGCCGAATCCTTCATATAATGAAGGAAAGGCAAAAACGGCCGCATGGCGCAGTAATACATCGCACGCCGCATCATCGAGATACCCCTCCCACTTCACGCCGGGTGTTGTAGACGCAAGCGCAACAATGTCCCCATCGTGCCATCCGCGCCCTCCGACCAGATGCAAACGTGCCCGCTCACGCAGGGGAGAGGGGAGCGAGGCGAACGCGCGAATAAGACGCGCCTGATTTTTGCGCGGACAGAGCGTGCTAACACACACGATCGTGATGCCATCGGATATCGTGGGCGCATATTCGCCCTCCTCGCCTCCCGCAAAAATAGCATGCACGTTCTGCGGTGAGAGTGCGGGATACCGCGTGAGCAGATCGTGCTTCGTCGCCTCACTGATCACGCAAAATTTCCACGCCGTGCGCGCCACGCGCGGCAAGGTGAGACGCTCGATCCACGATGCCTTGCGATCATGCGGCTCATGGCGAAATGCGATCAAATCATGCACAACCGGAATGCAGCGTACGGATGTTCCCACCAAAAACGGCACAAGATAACTGACGGGACTGACGTACGCATCGAGCTGCGAACGCTTGAGCATGCGTGCCGCCGCCAGATGCCATCTCCAACCTCGTACCGGAATCTTCACGACACGTGCACGGCTCTTCCGCAACAATTCCTTCCACAAGTCAGGCGGTTCGCAATCGGTATACAAATCTACGGATACATCCCGCGTCAGCAACTCTCGCACGAATCCTTGTGTCCATTTTCCTTTGCCGGTGGGACAGCGCGCCCATGCTTCGCGCACATCAAGTCCAAGATGCATGAACCCAGCATAGCAGTGTGCTACACTCGGACCCACATGTGGTGGACTCGCTTTTTGCACACGCTGAAAAAACTCTCTCTTGAAGAGCGCATTCTCAACGGCTCGACACTGATTGCACTCATCGGCGTGTTTTTGCCCTGGCTTTCAGGTGAGTGGCTCGGAGGAGAGCGCATGACCTATAGCGGTCTTGGATTTTACACGTCATTTCTGGGATGGGGCGTTCTGATCATGACACTGGCCTCACTCGCATTCACCGCATCTCCACTGCTGGGCGGCCCCACTCTTCTGCGCAGACGCATTCGGGAGCCGCTGCGGTTTTTCCTCGCGATTCAATCGACGATGCTAATCCTTGCGTCGCTCTCCGTCCTGACGCAGGTAACCTTCGAATTTTCCCGCATGGAAGTGCGTTTCGGGCTGTATGTCGCTCTCATCGGCAGCCTTGTCGGCGTGCTTTACTCCTTCCTGCTCTTCCAAGAACAACGGCGTGAGGGGCCCCAGGAAGTATTTCAGCACCCCGAAGACCGACTCCCGGCCCACGAGCGACGCCATCCCGTCGTACCTCCACCCCCTCCGCCCCCGCCCCCACCTCCGTTGGCGCCCGAAGAACATCATTTGCGACCGTGACGGCAGTGCTCCTTTCACCTATACTGCCCAGCACTGATGACGCAAGAACCCGTTACCGACGGCATTGCCCCAGCCGCCCCCGCCCCCTTGCCCGTAGGGCCGCTGGGCTATAAAGACGATGATTTAGTGTACGTCGACCCAAAAAAGCGCATCGTTGTTGGTATTGTGGAATGGAATAAAGCGGGAAATCCAAAGCCTCTTGCCATGAAAGAAATGGAAGACGTAGACACTTCGACTCCGCTCAGTGCGGGAGAGGACGATACAAAAGAAGAGGGAACAGCAAAGCCAACTGCAACTGCAACACCTGAAAAACCAAAAGCAGATCCGAAGGAAAAAAAGGTACGCATGCGCCGTCAGCGCTTTTATCCCTGGGGAACGTATCGCTCCATGAAGCGCATCTACAAGCTTGAGGGAAAAATTCCTCGCGAGGAAAATCAAAAGACGCTCGACGAAGTGATGGAGAAAGCATTGAAAGAACCCTTCTGGGATTAGTGAGTAGTAAGTAGTTGTTTCGCTTTTCTGTATGTGAAGATCTGTCTAGAGACTACTCA
Organism: uncultured Candidatus Peribacteria bacterium; assembly: GCA_964448615.1. GTDB lineage: Bacteria > Patescibacteriota > Gracilibacteria > Peribacterales > Peribacteraceae > CAYUWH01. The sequence continues at coordinate 19,333 of CAYUWH010000008.1, read as the reverse complement.
CTACAAACTACGTACTACTCACTTCGTCAGGAATGCATTGCACCGATAATAATTCCCAAAAACGCAGCCCCCGCTCCGATGATCCACAGACGCATGGTCACTTTACTCTCGCCCCAGCCGAGCGCTTCGAAGTGATGATGAATCGGCGCCGCAATGAAGACCTTCTTTCCGCCGCGCAATTTTTTACTCGTGAGCTGGATGATGACCGACAGCATTTCGACGACGAACACGAATCCGATCAATGGCAGCACCAACGCTTGATCGATCATGAGCGCCATCACGCCGAGCGTGCCACCGAGCGCCATCGAGCCAGTATCACCCATGAAGAAGATCGCAGGGGGAACATTGTGCCAAAGAAACGCAGCGATGGCTCCGACGCAGACGGCGCAGAATCCCGCGAGCACCGAGAGTCCCTGCAAATAGGCAAGCACCCCGAAGGCTCCGAAGGCAATCACGAGCAACCCGCCCGCCAACCCGTCCAAGCCATCAGTGAAGTTCACGGCATTGGCAGTGCCGACCACGATGAAAATAAAAATTGGAATATACCAAATGCCTAATTCCACGACCGTATGCAGATAGGGAATCGTAATCGAGTTATAGCCGATGCGGTAAAACCACACCGCGCATATCGTGGAAATCAGCAATAGTACGATAATTTTCGGCAATGCCTTCAGCCCTTTTGTTTTGCCGACACCTTTGATATTCAGGTAGTCATCGAATCCTCCGAGAATACCGAACGATACGAGTGCGAGAAGCGGTAGCCACACCTGTCCGCGTTGCAGGAGCGAATGTTCCACTACACCAAAATAGGCGAGTGCACGCGAAAATAGCACGGTCGCAAGAATCGATCCCCAGATCAGCAACCCACCCATGGTGGGCGTTCCGCTCTTGCTCTGATGGTACGTACGGAAAATCGTCGGGTCCTTCCCGTCGACCGTTTCGACGCGCAATTGTTTTCCCACCTTGTTACGAATGAGGAATTGGACGAACCAAGGCGTGATGAACAATGCGAACGCAAACGAAAAAAGACCGTACCCGAGCATCGCGATGAGCGTCAGATCGGGGCGGGAAGGAATGAAATCGGTGGGCATGCCAGCAGGATAGCACTATTTAGTCGTCGTGTGAGGAGGAGTGAACTTTATCGATATCATAGAAACGCATCTGCTCTTTTTTGAACATCAGCTCCACTCTGCCGACCGGTCCATTGCGATGCTTCCGAATGAAGACATCGGCAACGCCCTGACGATCGCTGTCTTCGTTATAATAATCATCGCGATACATCATGAGTACTACGTCTGCATCTTGTTCGATAGAACCTGACTCACGCAAATCGGAAAGTTGGGGAATTTTATCGGGACGCGACTCGACCGCACGCGACAGCTGTGACAATGCAAGCACCGGCACACGAAGTTCGCGCGCGATTTGTTTGATGGAACGCGAGATTTCCGAAATTTCCTGCACGCGATTTCCGGCGAAGCTGGAATTGCCGGTGCTCATGAGCTGAAGGTAATCGACGATGAGCAGGTCGAGGCCGTGTTCCATTTGCAAGCGCCTCGCTTTCGTACGGAACTCCGGCATGGATGATGCAGAGGAATCATCAATAAAAATATTGGCCTTGCTCATTTCGTCCATGATCGGCCCCATATTCTGGAAATCGCTGTCATCGAGTTTGCCACGCTGAAGCTTCCAGGAGTCGACACCAAGCAAAGAGGCAAACAAACGATCGACAAGCTGTTCCTTGCTCATTTCCAAGGAGAAAATACCGACGGTCTTGCGATGTTTGATGGCGGCATTCACACCGATGTTCAAGGCAAGTGCCGTTTTGCCCATGGAAGGGCGCGCTGCGAGAATCACCAGGTCGCTTGGCTGCAATCCGGCCAATTTTGAGTCCAGTGCATGGAACCCCGTTGGAACACCTTTGAATACATCTCCGTCTTTCGATTCGTGCACTTCGGCAAATTTTTCGTAGCGGGCATCAAGGATATCGCGGATGTGAACGAATTTGTCCTTCAAGAACATATTCGTAATACCGAAAATCGCTTTCTCAGCTTCATCAAGGAGCTCTGGAATATCGCGATTCACCTCGTAACCCAAACCGGCGATGCGTTGCCCTGCAATAATAATATTACGGTGAACCGCTTTCGTTTTGACAATCTGTGCATATTGATAAATGTGTGATGATGTCGGCACGGAAGACGCGAGCTCTGCCAAAAACGCCGGGCCTCCCACATCTTGCAAACGCTTGGCATCGGCAAGCTTGTTCGAAACCGTGATGAAATCGATCACTTGATGATGATGAAACAATTCGTACACCGCCTGATAGATCAGCTTGTGCGTCGGATCGTAAAAATCTTCCGGACGCAAAATATCGGATACCTTGATCACGGCATCTGGATCAAGAAGCAAGGCACCGATAACGGTGCGCTCCGCTTCAAGCGAATGTGGTGGTGCGTCCAGGAGTGCAACCATACGAGGGGTGGTGGTGTTGCACTATGGTGGAAATTCGGACGCATAACAATGAAACGGCGTTGCATTGCGCGCACCTCATGATCTGTTGTAAGGAACGGATGTGGATTGGATGTGGAGAATGCTCGACACATGGAACCGTAACGGCGACGCCGGCGTCGCCGTTACGGCAAACATCGTTTCATTGTGTTATTCCGCCATCGCCTTTTCGCGAATTTCCTTCTCCAGGCGCTGTGCGATCTTGGGATTTTCCATAAGGAAGACTCTTGCTTGCTCCCGCCCTTGACCGAGCGTTTCATCTCCTTGACGGAAGTAGGCGCCCGCTTTCTCAATCACGCCATATTTTACACCCAAATCCAGGATATCTCCCTCCTTACTGATTCCCTTGGCGTAGAGAATATCAAACTCTGCCTGACGGAACGGCGGTGCGACTTTATTCTTCACCACTTTCACGCGTGTCCTGTTTCCCACGATTTCTTGTTCAGTACCGTCACCGGAGGCAATCTTCTCCATAATTTTATCAATGCGTCGGACATCCAAGCGGAGAGAAGCGTAAAACTTGAGCGCGTTACCGCCGGTCGTGGTTTCGGGATTGCCGAACATGACGCCGATCTTCATGCGGATTTGGTTGATGAAGATCACAGAACAGCCCGTCTTGCTGACAATGGCCGTAAGCTTGCGCAATGCCTGACTCATGAGACGAGCTTGCAGACCCATGTGACTGTCGCCCATGGTGCCTTCGATTTCCGCGCGTGGCGTAAGTGCCGCGACGGAGTCGATGACAATCAGATCAATACCGCCGGATCGCACGAGCGTCTCAGTGATTTCCAGCGCCTGCTCACCATCATCCGGTTGCGCAATGAGGAGATTATCAATATCAACGCCGATTTTTTTTGCATAGGAAGGATCAAGTGCATGTTCTGCATCAATGAATGCGGCACGCCCCCCCTTGCGCTGCACTTCTGCGATTGCATGAAGTGCGAGCGTGGTCTTTCCGGAGGATTCCGGTCCGTAGATTTCGATGATGCGGCCCATTGGGATACCGCCACCGAGGGCGATATCCAAGGACAGGGAACCCGAATTGAATTTCTCAATCTCGGTTGCGTGTTTTTCACCCATTTCCATGATGGCGCCATCGCCATATTGCTTCTTGATTTGAGCAAGCGCATTTTTAATCGCCTCAAGCTTCAGGGCATCAGGGCCTGGCTTCTTGGAGGCAGCTGTATCAGAAGATTTTTTCTCGGACTTAACGGGAGTATCCATAATAGCGGTGGAAGCAGATGAAGAAGTCTTACTCATAATGGTAGGGGAAGAAGAGGAGATGAAAAGGGAGGAGATAAAGGTACACGAACGTACACCACTATCACGTCCTGAGCGTGAAGGGTCAAGAAAGTGCACTTGCAACCAGTTTACAAAGAGTATGGTGTATCATCGTACACCAAAAAAGCCCGTTCCACTGCGTCGTGGAACCTATGGTCAAAATATGCATTTCTGGTGAAAAATTCCAAAATCCACATTCCACACCAAAGAACATTCCTTAGGGATGTGGATTTTGAAATTTCCTATCGTACCACCTTACATCTACCAATGTCCGTCTGGCTGTCCGTCACCTCGCAGTACTGACCGCTGGGACAAAGGATGCCCGCATCCCCGCCGCACGGTTGCCCCAGTACCGCAGAAGACCCCGTGCCCGTGGAAATGCCGCTCGCAGAACTTGGTGCTCCGCCAAAGACCACCGAGCGCAGCACAATCTGGCGGAATTCATAATCTTGTTCGACTCGCTCTTCTTCCTCGCCTCGGTAGGTATAGGAAAACCTCACGATGGATCCATTCGGACGCTTCACGAATACCGTTTGTCCACTCGCGCTGCGTAGTGTCCTCGCACTTTCACCACCAACCGCACCTTGCTCTCCGTTCGGCAATTCTTCGAGTTCCGATGCTTCCACAATCAGAATCGGTTTCAGGGAACCGGAGCTGGAAAACCGCAGCATCTGCCCATCACTCTCACCATTCCATTCCTCAGGAACATTCAGCGTAATACCAAGCGTCGGCTGCTTCCATTGTCTCAGTGCCCGTACTCTCGGATAAATCTCCGTCGCAATGAGAACGGGAAGTAGGCTCGGATCGAGGTTCTCTTCAAATGTGCCGCGCGCCGTGACTTGCAATCCTTCCAGTGCTCGCAGAGGCATTTCACTTTCCACAAACGTAAACGGCTTGCTGCTGATCTCCAGCACATGCGTTCCGCGGCGAGTGGCGGAGAGGGGAACGGCATGCAGGATCCCTGTGACTTCCTGTAATCCTTTCGGGAGTTCAACATGTTCCTTTCCGCATGCGGAAAGAGAGATGCTGACGAAGAGGATTGAGAGCAGGGTGAGAGGCTTAAGCGACATGGGCCTAGTGTGAGCTAGTCTGAAAGGGAAGACAACCAAGGAAACTTCGCAAAGTGTCATATAAAAACCCCGCGTATGGGCGGGGTTTGGAATTCACAAATTACTTATCCTCTTACTTCTTCGCCTGGTCGAAGGAGTAGACAGCGCGACCAACGCGGACGAAGTAGGGCATCTTCTGCAAGTTGAGGGAGATCGTGCCAACCTTCACCGTACGCTGCTTGGCGACTTCGGCGATGATTTCCTTCTTGGACAGAGGACCCTTTTCCTTGAGGATGGCTTCAATGACATCGGCAACTGTACCAGGCTCATACCCCCACTCGCGCAGGGCGTAGAGACCGCGGCCGACGAGGACGAACTGCGGATAGCGAATGAGTTCGTTGTGAACGGCCTGGACCGTCACGTTCTTGTGATCGAAATGTGCCTCACGAATACGGTTCGCGATCTCCATGAAGTGGAGAGGCGTTCCGGCCTTGCGGAGGATGATTTCGACTTTGTCGCGGATGGAACGAGGACGGACGAAGCGCCACTCTGTCAAACCCCAACCTTCGTCGATTTCGCGGAGACGCTCATCGATCGCCATACAGCTTGCGATGAGCTCCTTGCCCGGAATGCGATCCTTGAACAAGTTCAAGGCCTGGACGGCAGAGATCAGCTCCTCCTTCTTCATACAGCTCTTCCGCTTCTTCAAGATTTTGACCATGCTCTCGACAATCAGCGATACATCTTCCATCGCCAAACTCTCCAGTCTCCAGAACGGTACGAAGGTACCGCTGTGGCCGGATGAATTCATTTCCGTATCAATGGAGAACGACAAGCGGAGCACGGCTCCATCCAAATCGGTGGAATTCGGCGTGCGCTTGAGGCACTGCGTAATCAGATCATCTTCGCGCATCACGCCTCCGTTCATGCGCAAAATCGCCTTGGCCAGTTCATTGACTTCATTGAGCTTGGTCGTGCGGACCGTGCGGCGAAGCTTCGAAAGCGCAATGCCTTCGATTTGACGAATACGCTCGCGCGTGACTTTAAAATGCTTGCCAATTTTTTCGAGTGTTTGCTTCGGATGGCCCTGGAGGGCAAACCGCCGCTTAATGACGGTGGCCTCTTTGTCCGTAAGGACGAGGAAGAGGTCATCGAGGAGAGATTGCAGGTTCACTGCAAGCTTGCCGCTGCCAGCGGTATTCTGAGCAGGTAGGGTAGTGGAGAGGTCAGACATACAAAGCAGAAAAGAAGAATTGAAAGAACATCCCTCGTTGTACCAGAACATTGACAGGAGCAAAAGATCTTCTAGTGGTTTCCGTGGACGAAGACCTCTCTCTATTGTTTGGTCGCAAAATTGCCTTTGAGCCTCGTGCGCACATTATGGCAGAGACATGCAGACATCTCTCGGATCGGGCCTGAAACCCTCTCACGAAAGCGAGCGATGTTGCTAAGGATCAGTAAGATACTTTAATCTATTTTTATAGTTTGTCAACTATGCTTCCTATCAAGATAAACCGTGAGGATAGACGAAGCAGCCAAAGCATCCCCATCACCAAGCGTCGAATGTGGCGTGGTATAACGCTCATCGAGGAATTCGACCTCTACGCCTAGCGATTCCAGAGCTGCCGCATACTGTCGAACCGAGGTTGATTGCTCTCCTTCAGCCCCCGAGGGGAGGAGCGGAAGTCCGATGAGAATGGTCCCAATCGAACGCTCCGAAACAAGCCGGCCAACCAACTCGGCGAATTCCTCCAAGGAAGAATGCTGGAGAGTGTCGAGAGGGAAGGGAATACCATTGGTTTCATCGCAAAACGCCACGCCTGTACGACGAAGGCCGATGTCGAGTGCAAGGATTCGCATGGAAGTATAAAGTATTGAGTATTAGGCATTTAGCAAACCCATATCTCTGGTAATACTAAATACTCTATACAAAATACTCACTTCGCCGCTGCCAGCGTTCTGGCCAGCAACGACTTCTTGCGGGAGGCGTTCTTCTGGTGGATCAGTCCTTTTTTGGTAGCCGTGTCGATGGCCTTGTATGCCTGTGGGAGCATTTTGCTCATTTCCTCCTTTTTGCCAGCCTTTGCAGCCTCCTGAAATTTGCGCAGAACCGTTTTCATCATTGTTTTATACGGCTGAAGACGTGCGTTACGCACGGCGTTCTGGCGGGATCTCTTGATGGCGGACTGGGTCAACGGCATAGGAAAAGGGAGGCGAAAGTGCAGGGAAGGTACGTGAAAGTCGCTAGAGCGTCAAGAGAAGAAGATGCCAAGGAGCCCGAAGAAGCCGAGGATACCGACGAGATGGTAGCAGTTCCTCGGACTCCTCGGTTTCTTCGGCTTCTTCAAGCGAGAACCATTGACCCCCCGCTCTCGTTCTCTACAATACCCCACATGTGCGGAATTTTCGGATACGTCGGCCTCAGACACGATGCCGCGGAGATGGCCGTGGAAGGACTCAAAAGCCTCGAATACCGTGGCTATGATTCGTGGGGCGTGGCCTGGAAAGACGATGCCGGCGCCCTGGCCATCAAGAAGGAAACCGGAAAGATCGGCGGCGTCGACGGCAAGAGCCTGACCGACCACTGTTCGCTGAGCATCGGGCACACGCGTTGGGCCACGCACGGCGGTGTCACCGTAAGCAATGCGCATCCGCATCTGAATGAAGAAAAAACGATCGCGGTCGTGCAGAACGGCATCTTTGAAAACTATCAGGAGCTCCGCGATGAATTAAAGGCGAAAGGACATGTGTTCCTCTCAGAGACGGATACCGAGATCGCACCGCACTTGATTGAAGAATATATGAAACAGACCGGCGACTTCGCACACGCAGTGCGCCTGGCCTGTCAGCGCTTCACCGGACGCTACGCGATTCTCGCGGTGCACACGCTCTCCCAAACGATCGTCGCGGCACGCACGGGTTCGCCGCTCATCGTGGGTGTCGAACGCAAGGACGGACAGATCACGGGTTACTATGTCGCTTCCGATACACCCGCCTTCATGCACCAGACGCGCACCGTGCTGTATTTGGACGACGGCGAGATGGTGGTAACAGACGGCAAGAGCGTGATCTTCTCCGATATCGAAACAGGGGAAGAGCGTGAAAAGCGCGAGATCGAAATCACCTGGAACGCGGAACAGGCGGAGAAAGGGGATTATGCGCACTACATGCTCAAGGAAATCATGGATCAGAAAGAGAGCGTGGCGCGCGCGGTGAACCAGAATGAAGAAGAAATCGAAACAGTGGCGAAAGCGATCCGCGAAGCACAAGGAACATTCCTCGTCGGCTGCGGCACCGCGCACAAAGCGTGTATGGCGGGCGAGCACTTCTTCAGTGTGGTTGCAGGCAAGCACGTGAATGTCACGCATGCGAGCGAGTTCAAGTTGTATCATCGCTTCCTCAAACCTGAGAGCCTCCTTATTGTCGTGAGCCAGAGCGGAGAGACTGCCGACGTCTTGGAAGCGATCAACGTCGCAAAGAGCAAAGGCGCCAAAGTCCTCGCGATTGTAAACGTCGTCGGTTCTTCCATCGAACGCGCCGCGGATTACACGCTACACATCAACGCCGGACCCGAACGCGCAGTCGCTTCGACCAAAGCACTGACTGGACAACTCGCGGTACTGATGCTGGTCGCACACGCACTCGTCGGAAAATTGGCGGAAGGAAAAAAACTGCTCCTCGAAACCGCCTCCTCGATCAACGACATGTTGAACCCGCGCTACGTGGAGCGCATTAAGGATCTTGCTGATCGCATTAAAAAAGAGGAAAACCTCTACATCATCGGACGTAGCTGGAACTATCCGATGGCCCTCGAAAGCGCGATCAAATTGCAGGAAGTCAGTTATATTCATGCCGAAGGATTTGCGGGAGGAGAATTGAAGCACGGACCGCTCGCGCTTATTGAGAAAGACACGCCGTGCATCGTGCTCGCGGGAATGGATGAAGTCTTCCCCGATATCATCTCGAATGCCATGCAGCTGCGTGCCCGCGGTGCGTTCGTGATCGGCGTCTCACCAGAAAATAATGAAGCCTTTGATGAATGGCTGAAGGTACCGGAGGCCGGTCCTGCTCAGGCCATTGCGAACATCATCCCGATCCAGGTTCTTGCGTATTACCTCGCAGTGCAACGCGGAAAGGATCCGGATATGCCACGGAATTTGGCGAAGAGCGTGACAGTGAAATAATTAACGTTGTCACGATGCGATGAATACATTCAATCAATTGTTTTTGTGATGACATTAATCGTGTAGGGGCGTGCGAATCGCACGCCCCTTGCCGTGGTCTCAACCCATCGGTCGTGGCGGGATATGCCCGGGGAAAGGCTCAGGGTTCTTGACTGGTCGTGCTCGCTGGCAGAACCAGATGCCCGACCTCGAGTACAGGACTAGCCAGTCTGGCGGGCAGGGCAGTACGGTGAGGCTGGCGTGTGCGCCCACGTTTGGGTCCGTCTGCGAGGATGCCCAGCCCACACCGGCAGTGATCCCGTAGGTATGAAGGATCACCACCTCACCGGGCATGACAGTCAGTGATAACGACTCATCCTCCGTGAAGATGACAAACCGCCCCTCCTGCGGATCCGCATCAATGCGGATCTTCTGCTTCCCAAAATCAATGACCATGCTGCTCCTCCCACGGCATCCTCTTTCGTCTCGTGTACGAGGCGAAGAGAAGGGCCGCGTATCAGGCGACTCATCCCTCCCCCGTACGTCGGAAAGAGGAAAAGTAGGAAGTGATCTGGTGTAAAAAAGAGCGGCGCAGACTCTAGCACGCTCAGGACTCGGACTCAATGACACCTGTAAGAATGCTCATGTGGATATTGTCCAAACAGAAATTTTCATCATCATCATTCCAAATAATTCATCATTCATCATCAATCTAGGGCGAGGACAATGAACACTATCGATGAATGTCCTGATGTGTGATGACACCAACCGTGTAGGGGTTCCGCATGCGGAACCCCTACACACGTGTCACAAACCACCCATTTCACACAATGTTCACCACGACGTGATCGTAAATGATCACAAATCCAACCGTGTAGGGGCGTGCGATTCGCACGCCCCTACACACGTGTTCAATACCATCCATAACGCAGGGTATGGACAAATCATGGCATTTAATCAATAATGTTTTTGTGTTGTTTCACAACTCAGAGGAAGATGCCATGTTGAAGAGTGTTCATGTGTTCGCCTTTCTGTCGTTTCTGCTGGTGATGGTTCTGGCTTTTGTTGGCTGCAGCGGCCCATACAAGGACGAACACGGCGTATGGCGCGGCGAAAAAGTGCACATCGCACAGAATGATTCGTTCGTCATCTTCCATCTGCATAGCTCCAGCGGCACTGCATCGGACATTCCGGCATGCGTGCTGGACGCGGCAGACCAATGGAAGAAGAACCATCCCGAATTTCGGATCATTGGATGCTCCGCAAATATGGATGGTGTGCGACATTACTCGCTCACTCTCATGATCGAGAAGCGATAACAACACAGGACGCCCTTTGCGGGGCGTCCGTTTTTCGAAACGGCGATCAACATTACACACTATTTCTCATCCGGCGGGATGCCATAATACTGGAAGAGGAACGACGAGATTTCCTTGAAGACCGGACCGGCAGTATAGGAACCGAATTCGTCTTTGGAGCGATCGAATTTTACCAGCATCAAGAATTTGGGACGATCCGGCGGAGCATACCCCATGTACGTACCGATCGTAGACCCCGTTCCCACTTCGTAACGTCCGCCGGGACCGGCGATTTGGGAGGTTCCCGTTTTACCAGCGACTTTGTAGCCCTTCGGCTTACCCGCAGTGGCGAAGCCGATATCCGCCGAACTGACAAGCATCGCGGTAATGGTCTGAGACGTTTGCGGCGTAATCACCTGATCGACCACCGTCGGCTCATTGACCGTGACGGTACCATCACTGTGGATCACGCGATCGACCACCGTCGGCCTCATGAGTTTTCCGCCGTTCGCGAGCGGCGTCCATGCGGCGACCATCTGCAGCGGCGTCACGGAGATGCCTTGTCCGAACGAAGCGGTTGCAAGCAGCGCGACGTTCCAGTTCGAGAGGGGAATGATGTCGCCCGGCAATTCGTCATCCAACTCGATACCGGTGATTTTTCCGAAGCCGAAACGCTCGAGCATGCGGCGGAAGAGACGACGTCCGAGTTTTTCGGAAATGCTCGTCATGCAGGTGTTGATCGACCACTCGATGCAGTTCGTCATCGTCACGTTGCCGTAATACTTGAGCAAGGCGTTCTTGATTTCGTACCGGTCGACTTTCACCGGACCGGTATCGTTGTAAATGTCCCCGGGCACCACTTCGCCCTGATCGATCGCAATCGCCATCGTCACCGATTTCATAACGGATCCCGGTTCGTAAATTTGTTGGATCGTGCGATTCAAATACGCACCGACGCCGATATTGTTTTTGAATTTGAGCCAGACGCCGGGAATGTTTGTCGGGAACACTTCCTTGCGTGAATTCTGTCCAATGTAAAGGTAGTAACGCGCGAGATCTCTGAGATCGTAGAGCTGCTCCACTTCCGCGAGCGCTTCCTGGGTTTTTTCCGAAAGATTCTTCCGGCCTTCGACATCAAACACATCGCGGAAGTATGCTTTCACAATACGCGCGTTGTTTTCGGGATGAAACACCTCGACGACGATGCCGCTTTCCTTTTCCGGCGGAATGGCAATCGGCTCCTTCTTGAACACGTCGGCATAACTGTTACGCTCAAACAACGGGGCATTCACCATTGCCAAAATACGACCCGTATAGGGGTCCATAATGATCGCCTGCGCACTCTCCGCATCGTACTGCTTCAGCGTGCGCTCAAGAATTTCTTCCACCTTTTTCTGGATGAACGGGTCGATCGTCAGGACCACGGTGTCGCCATCCTTCGCATCGACGATCCGCTGCTCGGAAGTGAGAATTTGTCCGCCATGCGGATCACTGACGGTGCTGATCAGTCCTTCTTGCCCACGCAACTGCGAATCGAACGTGCGCTCCACACCATACTGTGCGTCTTGATTGGTGTTCAGAAAACCGACGATCTGCGATGCGATGCTCCCATCCGGATAGTAGCGCCAGTGTTCCGGCAGCAGCGCGAGCGAGCGCAGGGGATCCGTGATTTTTTCCGCAACCTCGCGGGTGGCGGCTTCGGAGCGGCGCTTGCTGGTCTCTTCCAACGACTGCAACTGCAACTCTTTGATTTTGAGAGATAATGCCGGAGGCAGCCGCCGCATGATGGAGACATACCGCAGTGGGCGCGTGCGCATGGAGTTTTTCAATGTATCCGCATCAAGCTGCAAAATTTCGGCAAGCTTCTTTGAAAGCGTGGCAACGGATGACTGGTTCACTTCTTCGGGATTTGCATAGATCAACTTCTGATCCCATCCGATGTAAATGCCAAGCGCATTCAATTCTTTGACGAGGTTCATTTGAACTTTTGTCGCGCTGTATTTGAGCGGCACAAACGTCACGCGTTTCTTGGAAACGCGGCTCTCGATATCGCGCGCAAACATGCGCCGCATCTCGGTGATGTCCGGCATGTGCCCGCCGGGAGCAGGACCGGTCGGCAATACATCCGGCAACGGTTCAAACAACGCTCCCGATGCCGCTTTTCGCGCAAATGTCAAAGGATCGAATGCCGCAGCATAGAAATTGATCAATTCACGCGGACATGTGTCCAATCCCAAGATGCATGCTTGGTGATAGTCCTCGGTCAGCAGCGTATCCGCGAGCAGCTCCGCGATGCCGGAAGGATCATCAAGAATCAATGGATCAACGTACAATAAATCAAGTGTCGTGTTGGTAGCGAGGATGACGGTTTCGCCGGTCTTGCTATTGGTCGCGAGGATTTGTCCACGCTGTGCGGGCAAACGCGTTCCGCCGAAGTGCATATCTTGCGCCAAGGCATGATATTCTTTTCTGTCAATAACTTGCAGCTCGATCAAGCGCGCAACCAGAAGCAACAAGCACAAACCTAGGAAGCTGTGCACAAACACCATTCTTCTGATCAAATGGCGCTTTTTCTGGGTTTCGGAGGCCTGTTTATGCGCGCGCGGAATCATGGAAACACACCAGCGGAGAGGGGAGTGCACGATAGCACTAGAACCGTATTTATGCTAAAATAAGGAGATGAATCATCCCGATTTTTCTGCTCTGGATGGGGAACAGCTGCTGGTTAGCCTGCAGGATTACTGCGTGCAGGTCGGCGCGTCGGATATTCACCTGTCTCCGGAGAAAGATCACGTGCGCATCGAGATCCGCGTCCATGGCATGTTGGAGGCACTTTCGCCACTTTCCCCGGCTCACTATGAACAATTGATGCGTCGGGTGAAATTTTTGGCAAAGCTAAAATTGAACGTGGCGAACGTTCCCCAAGACGGCCAGTACACGCTGGAACGAGAAGGAAGAGTGATCAATATTCGCGTGGCTACGCTGCCTTCGCGCTTCGGAGAAACGCTGACGCTGCGCCTGCTCGATCCCAAGCGCGGTATTTTGTCATTGGAGCAACTGGGATTTCCACAGGAGATGCGGGAGCAATTGGAGGAATTGGTGCGCCTGCCCAACGGTCTCGTGCTCGTCACCGGTCCGACTGGATCGGGAAAAACCACGACGCTCTACGGCCTTCTCTCCACCTTGATCGGGACGAAGCGCAACATCATCACACTTGAGGATCCGGTGGAATACGAAATCGCCGGTATCGTGCAGAGTGAGATCGACAACGATCACGGCTACAGCTTTGCCGCCGGTCTGCGCTCGGTGCTCCGTCATGATCCGAATGTGATTCTCGTCGGAGAAATCCGCGACCTGGAAACCGCACAAACCGCAATCGACGCCGCCCTCACGGGACACTTGGTTATCTCGACACTCCACACCAACTCCGCGATCGAAGCGATTCCGCGCCTCCTCTCCATGGGCGTAAGCCCGTATACGTTCGCCCCCGCGCTGCGCGGCGTGTTGGCGCAACGCTTGGTACGCACGCTCGATCCGCAGAATCCGCAGCAATATGCAGGACGCAGAGTCCTGCCGGAACTGGTGACCGTCACACCCGCTCTTCGCGACTTGATTCTCACGCAGGAACAGGAACACATCATTGAAGAGCAGGCGAAGAAAGACGGTTACAAACTGATGCGCGAATTCGGCGAAGAGCTGGTGAAGCAAAACATCACGACGATGGAAGAAGTGATGAGGGTGACCGCATGATGAGCTTATAGCTGTTAGGAATTGGCTTTTAGTTTTTTATAAGCTATCCGCTAAAAGCTCAACAGCCTAAAGAATGTGTTCGAACGGCAATTCCTTTCTTGCAATTTGCGGAAGAGAACCATAAATTTATTTCCTATGTTCCGCCGCAACCGCTTCCGACGTGGACCGTACGCATTGGCAGAGGAATCCGCTTTTCCGCGCCTGATCAAAACGCTCGTTTGGGCAGTGATCATTGGACTGCTCCTTTTTTACACGATGCGCGTGGTGCTCGCATTTTTCGGAGCAGGGAACGCGCTGCAGCGGAAAGCCGTCGCACTATCGGTGGAGAAAGGAAGCACGGTGAGCGTATCGATCGAGGGGGGATTGATGAAACGCACGGAAACGGGAGTGCCGCTCTATGCCGGCGATAAGGTATCGACCGGAACCAAAGGGCACGGCACGCTGGCATTCTTTGACACAAGCACACTGCGGCTCGATGAACAAACCGATCTGACCGTGAGTGAAAGCGTGATGGGCGAAGAAGAATCAGCAATTAAACTTGAATTGGAACGCGGATCCGTTTGGGTCAAGACGCCTGCTGCCACCGCATTTTCAGGAAGCATCAGTCGCACCATCACCACCCCCGCACTGACCATCACGTTGCCCGGCGATACGGAAGCAACGATCAGCTCGGAATCATTGATTGTCTACTCCGCAGAAGGACTCGGCCTTTCGGTACAGGTAAAAGGCGCAAGTAAGCCGATCGTCATCGGTGAAGGACAACAGTTCTCCTTGCCCAGCGGCTTTAACCCGGATGGTGATTTGTATGCCTATCGCTCCGCGCTGACCGCGCAAATGGCAGGAGGAGAATTTGTCACCGCAAGCAGAGATGCTGTAAGTCCTGAGGGAGGAAGGTCTCCGACCGTGACCCAAGTGCTCACCGTTACAGCTCCGGCAAACGGCGCGGTGCTTCCGGGTACGACAGTGACGGTGCAAGGAACGGTATCGTCGGCGGTCAGCAAAGTGCGTGTCAACGGCGTGATCGCCCTGCTTGATGCCACCAACAGAACATTCTCGCAAGACTTGGTCATGGATCAGGACGAAGTGGCGATTAACGTGGATGCCCTCGATGTGACGGATACCGTCATTGCGACCAACAAGCGCAGCGTGAAGCGCAAGCCCGCATCCCTCGTCAAATCTCCGACGATCACGGCGCCCGCGAAAATGGGAGAAACGTACCGCACGACGGAAAGAGAAATCGTCCTGCGTGGAAGCAATGATGCTTCCGCTGCCGGCATCATGGTGAACGAGTATCGCCTGCAACTCTTTACGCCCGGCAAAGGCACGTGGAGCTATCTGGCAAGTTACGCACTGGGGAACATGCAAGTGGGTACGAATACCTACAACGTGTACGCACTGGATGCAGCCGGAAACAAGAGTGATCCAGTGACACTGACCATCATCTTCGATGACGGCACGCTGCCCGCCACCTCCGAAGGCAGTGTCAGCAGCGGAGGCGCGCAAGCATCCTCAGCCCCGATCGCCGATGAATCGGTCCTGCCCAAGAATCCGCCACTGGCTCCGGGCACCATCGCGGTGACGGGTCCGACCGCAGGAATGGCGCACACTGCAACGGGAAGCGAATTCCTTCTCGAAGGAACCACTTCCTCCGATACCGCAAGCATGTGGGTGAACGGGTACAAACTCCAGCTCTACAAAGCGGGAAAGACGACCTGGAATTACATCGCGAGCGTGGAATACCAGACCCTCAAGCGCGGAACGAATACCTATAGGATCGTGGCACGAAACGCCAAAGATGAGATCATCGACACGATGGAATACACGGTCACGTATTAAACGCGTTTACGGCGTTTTCAATCGCAATGCATCCATCACCGATTTCAATAAATCCGGAATCGGCGCGATGACCTCATGCGTGTTGTGGTCGGCAGGGGAACGGAACGTCAATTTCCACGCATGCAAACATACGGTGGGAATTTCATATTCCTCCGTCAAACGCTCACTGGTTTGATTCGCATATTTCTCATCACCGAGAAGCGGATGGCCGATCGCCTGCAAGTGCACGCGGATCTGATGGGTGCGGCCCGTATGCAGCTCGCAGAGAAGAAGCGCTGCGTGCATGCCTTCCGAAAGCACGACATACGATGTTTTCGCATCGCGCGGCGCACTCACGCGGGAAATGCTCATCTTTGTTCTATTCGAGGTAGAGCGCCCGATCGGCGCATCGATCGTCGCCTTCGCGGGAGAGGGCACACCCGCCGTGATCGCGAGATAGAATTTTTGGACCGTGCGAGCTTCGAATTGTTTCTGCAATGCCGCATGCGCCGCCTGCGTTTTGGCAACAAGCAAACAGCCGGTCGTCTCTTGATCCAAGCGATGCACGAGCACGGCATCCAGAGAGAAGGGGAGCTTTTGCTTCTTAAACAGATACGCGATGCCGTGGAGGAGCGTTGTCGCATCGCTCTCCATGCCCGCACCGGGATGCACTGCGAGTCCATCGGGCTTATCGATCACGAAGCACGCATCGTCTTCGTACAGAATCTTGAGCTTCAGATCTTTCGGCGCAATCGCGCCCGTATCCTCTCGCTTCGGCAGCCGCTTCATGTTCACCTGATCAGCGGGCTTCAGCGGATAGGACAATTTGAGCACCGTCTTGCCATTCACCGCAACCAATCCTTCTTCAATCACGCGTTGCGCCTGTGCGCGGCTGACGAATCCGCCCTCGCGTGTCACAAAGGCGTCGAGACGCTCGGCGGAAGAGACATTCCAAGAAGACATATGGCTGCAGTATACCGTTTTTTCGCGATATTCGCAGACAAACGCCGAGAGAGTATACTTGCAGACTGGTCAGCCCTCGTAGGACTGACCAAGGGCGTCAGATCACAGCTTGGGATTGGTGAACTGGACTGACGCATCTCCTTGTGTGGCCCCTGTCATCGCTTCGGTGATGGCAGGGGTTTTTCTGGAAATTGCATTTTTCTAGAAATACAGTATGGTGTCTTTGGTTCGGACGTTCCGAGCCTCTACTTTCTATCGCTTTCAAAAACCGGGGGGTTATTGGAAGCGACGTTTCACTCTAAGAGTTCAGCAACGCGGAAGGATGGTAGGAAGGAAGGAAGCTGGCAGGTAAGTACGGGGCCTTGCATTCAATTGCAAGGTCCCATTTTTTGTGTGTTATACTGCAGCCGCCTCTGTAGAGGGCAGAGGAAGTGTCCCAGTACTGGGAGATTGGGATGCGAGGGGTCCTGCAAACTCGCTGCAGGACCCCATTTTTTTCTGCCTGCTTTCCGATACAATGCTGTTCATGAAGAACGCAGACCTTCTGACGCGCGCGGTTTCGGAATTAGTACCTCCTGAATTAGGGAAGGAAAAATTAGAAAGCGGAAAACCTCTGCGCGTATATCTTGGCATTGATCCAACAGGAGCACATTTGCATCTTGGACATTCGGTACCATTACGGAAATTGAAGGCATTTTCGGATGCAGGTCATCATGCTATTTTTCTTGTTGGAAGTTATACGGCCATGACAGGTGATCCTACAGGACGTGATGTTATGCGCGTACCACTTACTGAAGAACAGGTAAAAGAGAACTTCAAAACGTACAAAGAACAGGCATCTAAAATCCTTGATTTTGATAAAGTTGAAGTGCGTTATAACGATGAATGGCTTGGAAAATTGAGCGCAGCAGATTTCTTCAAAATAGGCAGCCATTTTACAATTCAGCAAATGCTTCAGCGCGACATGTTCAAGGAGCGCATGGCTCGGGGAGAGGATCTTAGTCCTTTAGAATTTATCTATCCATTAATGCAAGGATATGATTCTGTAGTTCTTGATGTCGACTGTGAGATTGGGGGGAATGATCAATTATTTAACATGCTCTGTGGACGCAAACTACAAAAAGCATTTGGAAAAAGAGATAAATTTGTATTAACGACCAAACTTCTCGAAGGAACGGATGGACGTAAAATGAGTAAAACCTACGATAACTGCATTTATTTGGATGATGAGCCGGGGGACATGTACGGCAAAGTGATGCGCGTAAAGGACGATTTGATGCCCGCATACTTCGAGTGCTGCACAGATGTTCCACTGAAAGAAGTGCAGGAGATGGAGAAAGCCATGAAGAAAGGAACGAATCCGAAAGAATTCAAAATGCGCCTCGCAAAGGAAATCGTCACACTGTATCACGGCGCCGAGGCTGCTGTGCACGCCGAGTCGCAATTCACCGCTGTCTTTTCGAAGGGTGGCACGCCGGACGACATGCCGGAAGTGAAGGCGGAGAAGGGGAGTGTCCTCCTCGATGTCCTCGCTGCGGAAGGCCTCGTCGCCTCGAAGTCCGAAGGACGCCGTCTGATCGAACAGGGTGCCGTCAAAGTGAATGATGAAGTCGTGACGTCGATTGAAGCGAAAGTAGGGGAGGGCTTGACCCCCGAAGCCTTGGCGCAGGGGGTGATTGTGAAAGTGGGGAAGAGGAAGTTTGTGAGGATAAAAAATATATAGGACCACCAATAAAGACTATTGAATATCCCAGATGATTGTCATAAGTCCTTCTCGGTGTAGGCTTCGGGTCATGCAGGACCTGAGGCTATCATCGGCAAAGGCCAAAGTGCAGGAGCCACTGCTGCAGTATCGATCTGCTCTTATTGAGGAACTCAAGTACGTTAATAAATTGCTCGACATCCCAATCCAAAGCGAAGTCCTGTCGACCAAAGTCGAGGTTGAAGACCGTTCACCCAAGACAAGTCCCAGAAAATCTGAGAAGAAGTATACGAGAGATGATTATTACAACAGCGTGGTACGATTCTTGCTACGAGGCCCTGCAAATCGCAGACAAATCTCAGATTATCTCAACAACGAAATAAATATGGAGACGACGCCTGATTCAGTTTGGGGATTTCTACGAAGAGAACTACTACGAGTGGATTCACATATAATTCCTGATCCAAAGCAACCAGGATATTACATCCTTGCGAATTAAGCTCCTTTAAAGCACCGGAAAGGGGAATGAATACTGACAGATAAGTTGCAATTGAGTATCCATGGATACTAGCAAAGGCAGGAATGGCAATTCCCGCCTCATGGGTCGCACCCGTGTTGACTCTGCCAGTATTGATTCCCTTTCACAAGCTTGGGCAGCAGCGTTGGCGCCAAATCCATAGGCAAAAGAAAGGCACATCAAAAATCCCAGAAACTAGTAGACTCCCATCTTTACTTGGTTCAAAGTATACGCATGACCATGAACGACGCGATTATTGCCAACTTTCAACTCGCATTCTTTTTCAAAGA
>CAYUWH010000007.1:40277-46206 GCA_964448615.1 uncultured Candidatus Peribacteria bacterium | reverse complement strand
CCACTCAATTCTTGTCTGACGGATCATATGTAGCGGAGCATCACAACAAGCGAATCCTCCGCTCAGACCTTCAGCACAAGGCGGATCCTCCGCATGCCTTCATGGAACAGAAGCACGCTGGCGGTGCCAGCAGCGATCCACAGCCACAGAGAGAGTGGTAATGGTTCCACCTGGAAGATCGACCCGCCGATGCTCACGATGAGCGCCTGTCCGAGTACGATGAGGCCGACAATCACGAGCAGGGTTCGGTTGGAGAACGGCGATCGTAAACCGCTGTGGCTCATGCGGATCGAGCGGCAGTTGAACATGTTCCATACTTGGAAGAAGACGTACGCCGTGAAGATGATCGTCGCTTGGCGCACCGTGAGGCCAGTAAGTTCCCCCCTCTCATCACGCATCCATTCTCCGTCGCCGAGCCAGCCCGGCATTCCAGGTTCGCCGTGCATGAGGAGTAGCATGCCTGCGATGATGACGATGTAGAACGACGAGGTGAGCACAATGGAGCGCATCATGGCGCGAGTGAGAATCGGTTCATCCCTTCCTTTGGGCGGCAGGAGCATCAGTTCGCGGCGCGGTTTTTCCGAGCACAGCGCGATGGCGGCAAACGTATCCATGATGACGTTGATCCACAGGAATTGCAGCACCGTGAAAGGGAGTGGCAGGCCGAGCAGCGTGCTAAGCAGGGAAATGCCGAGGGCGCTCACGTTGATGGTCAGCTGGAATTGCAGGAAGCGCTGGATGTTCTCGTAGAGCGCGCGTCCCCAGTACACACCTTTTACGATGGTGCCGAACGCATCATCCAGGAGCACCATCTTGCTTGCCTCTTTCGCCACCTCGGTCCCGGCCTTGCCCATTGCCAGACCTACATCTGCCTGCTTGAGCGCAGGCGCGTCGTTCGTGCCGTCGCCCGTGACAGCCACGACTTCTCCCAGTTCTTGGTGCGCACGGACGATGCGGAGTTTATCCATGGGCTGGGCGCGCGCGATGACCCGTAGATGCGGCATGGCGGCTTTCAATTCTTCGTCGCTCATGCGTTGCAGTTCATCGCTCGTGATGGCGCGATCCGATTTCTCGCGCAGCAGTCCCATGTCGCGGGCAATGGCTCGCGCGGTGATGATGCTGTCGCCCGTAATCATCTGCACCTTGATGCCGGCTGTTCGGCACTCTTCCACTGCTTCCGGTACGTCGGCACGAAGCGGATCGCGGATCGCGACGAAACCGGCGTACGTAAGGAGCGATTCCCATTCCTGTTTGCGGGCGCGGAGCTCTTCCTGTCCACGCGGTGCATCCTCTGGAAGCACGGCATAGGCAAAGGCGAGCGTCCGCATGGCACTCTCCGAGGCGCGTTCGAGCATGGCATGGGTGGCGCGACGATCCTCTTCGCGCCACGGCCTCTTCTGCCCCTCGTCTCCGAGCATTGCGTCACACGCGGCAAGCAAGATCTCTGGAGCGCCCTTGCTCAGCAATACAAGTCGGCCGCCCATGTCGATGATCACCGACATGCGCTTTTCTTCGGACGAGAAGGGGAAGAGCACATGCGCCGGGTACCGTAGGCGCAACTCCTCATACGCGAGGTCGTTGAGTTGCAACCACTGGAGGAGCGCGCCTTCTGTCGTATCACCGATGACGACGATCTTCTCTTTTTTGCTCTCCAAATGCGCCGTGGAATCGACGGCCGCCGCGAGAGCGATCCATTCGAGAGGGGAGAGATGAGATGGATCTTCCCCAACCTTGGTGATACGCGCGCGTTCGACATCGTATTCCCGGTCTGCATACGCCACTTGCTCGACGGTCATGCGGTTTTCCGTGAGTGTTCCGGTTTTGTCGGAGCAGATGATCGTCGTTGATCCCATCGTCTCGCACGCGACCAGCTGTCGTACCAAACAATTGCTGCGGGTCATCTTGCGCATTGCGAGTGCAAGGGACACGGTCACGCTCATGGGCAGTCCCTCCGGAACCGCCACCACCACGACCACGACCATGTAGATGAAGTACTGCAGCAGGGCTGAGGCATTGGCCAGGAGCACGGGCCCCCAGGGCTCGCCGCTTTCCGGCAGACTCACTTCCCCACGTAGGACGCCTCGGATCAGCAGGATCACGAAGATCAGGACGGCAGCGGCATATCCCACCCGACTGATGAGACCGGCTAAATCCGTCAGTTTGCGCTGCAGCGGTGTCTGGACAGCGGAGCCACCTGCGGCATGCCCCTCACCTCCGTCACCGCCTCCGGAGAGCTGCCGTGCGATACGTCCAAATTCCGTATTCTCTCCCGTTTCGGTCACGAGCATCGTGCCGACGCCCTGCACCACGTATGTTCCCCGATACAAACATCCGGCCGTATCCGATCCGGCGCTGCCCTTTTCATCCGCCTGATGGTACTTGTGCGCGGGTTCGGGCTCGCCATTCATGAGCGATTGATCCACGTGCAGATCTGTCGCCTCCGCCACCCGGCCATCCGCGGGGATCTGGTCGCCGGTATCCAGGATCACCAGGTCTCCCACAACAATCTCCTCCAAGGGAATCGTCACCGCCTTTCCTGCTCGCATTACTTTCACGGCCACCGAATCCTTATTCTCGTTGAGCAGCTCGAATTCTCTGCTGCTCTTGTATTCGCTGAGGAAAGATACTCCCGTCGCGAGCAGCACGGCGATCATCACCGCGATGCCCTCATAGAGGGCATGTCCCATCGCTAAGCCGCCCATGAGCAACAACAACGCCCCTCCAAGAAATGCGACCGGCAGCCATGAGCGCCGTAGCAAGGATGTGAGCACTACGGGAAGAACGGCGCCTGCGGTTAGTGCAGCTGCCCATTCCCAGTGCGCACCCCCCTTAAAGAGGTCCACGGACATCGAGAGAATGGAGGCGGCCAGCAATAGCCGGATGACAGGGTCGTTGAATTTCTCCAGGAAGACGCGCCACGCGGGTGTGCGCGGGGCGGGCGTGATGATGTTCGCTCCGAACAAACGGCGACTCTCTTCTGCCTGCTGCAGGGTTAAACCTCCCTGGAGAGCAGAAGGAAAATGTTCCAATATCTTGCTGATGGTGCGCATGGCGGCGATCATAAGGCTTTTTTTGATAAAAAACATTCGAAAATTCGGCGACCATAGTTCTGCGCCTCTCTGCTACACTTTTTCCATGCCTGCATTTTCTGAAGAGGGGATCTACACGTGGTTCGCAACGGTGCGCACAAAGATCCTTGCGCCACTTGCACGTGTGCTTGCGGCGGTCGGCATCACGCCCGATATGGTCAGTTACGCCGGCGGACTGGTGATGATCGGCTTCGTGTTTGTGATTCCTTCGGATCCGCAGACGGCGCTGTGGCTTTTACTGTTTATGCTCTTTCTAGACATGCTCGATGGTAGCCTGGCGCGGACGATGAAGATTGATTCGGATCGCGGGAAGTTTACGGACGTGGTGATGGATGCGCTGAACTTTGCACTCTTCATCACGGGAGTGGTGTACGCGGAATTGCTCTCTGGCGCGGTTGCAGTGACGCTTGTGCACTTCATGCTGCTCTCTAAAATCCTTCTCATCGTCAAAAAAAATCTCGGCAAGAAAACGGACTGGATCATTCATCCCGTCGCCGGAGCATTTCCGAATATCTTCGTATTTCTGCTCTACGGATTATTTGCCGGTTGGGTATTCGGGATGCCGAATCTGCTTGGTGAGGTTGCCATGATCTCGACGTTCTGCCTTGTCATCAAAGCCGGTGCGGATTACCGCACGATGCGGGCCGTGATATTGAAGAACTGAGTTTATGGCTTCCGGATGCGGCATTTAATGCGCCATTCCTGAATCGTCACCACGAAACTCTTCAAGAATTGCAGTAAAGAAATGTTGCGTTCGCCGGAAATGTGCAGCGTCTTATTGTTGATGACGGACTCAAAGATATTGTCATTGATCAGAGGTACTTCGACACACACACCGATCTCACACACATCATGCGCGTCCGACCCCGCTGCGAGAAATTTGATGGATTCTGGGAGATATTCTTCCGGCAATGCTTCATTTGTCTCCAGTAGTCGCAAAAAACCGGGTGCAATGCGACGCAGTCCGCGCCTGCGCAGTAAGCGAGTGAGAGGGGAGAATACCGTATAGGATGCCTCGACTGCGCCGAGTTTGTTGATCATTTCCTTCGTGAACGCTTCCCCCTTTTTTGTGATGATGCTCGTATCGCCGAGGGTGAACGGGTGTGTGACGAAGCCATGCAAGCCCGGTGTGTTGCAGATGAGGTCGACTGTTTCTTCATAGGTGAGCGCGAATGGTTTCATGAGATCTTTTTGTTGATAGATGCTCTCATCCTTTGCGAACAAGATGACATCAATATCTTCTTTGGTTACATACTCCATGCCTGGAATGATGGTGCATTCGTGAGGAGCATGTTGCTTGAGCAGGCGATAGGCGCGCTGTGGATCTTTATAGACATGTTCGGTACTGATCACCACGTTGACGCCAGCTTCGTGCAATTTCACAAAGATTGCCTGCATTTTCTGTACTGCTTTCTGCTCGTTTTTCGGTGCATTTGCATGAAAATGATAGTCAACCTTGAGGGAAGGGCGGGGCATGGGGGAGAGTGTAGCATGGCAGGCCTCCAAAGGGACTGGTTGCGTCCTGTCAAAAATATGCTTAGGATGGGTCGGTTCCAAGCGGATGTAGCTCAGTTGGTAGAGCGGCGCCTTGCCAAGGCGCAGGTCGCGGGTTCGAGCCCCGTCATCCGCTCCAACCTCCGCAGGAGGTTGTCCACCGCAGGCCCGCCATAGTGGGCGAAGGTGGACATATTCAAGAACGACCTCCTGGCTACGGTTGGCAGGCCTATAATTCCCTTCGTTTGGCGTTTTAAGGTATCTATTGGGTAGCATCTCGCTTTTCGGCTCGTTTTCTGCTATACTGGAGAGATTTATGAAAGCACTCTCTCTACGTCTGGCTTTGGCAGGAATCGTCTGTTTGCAGCTCTTACTGGTGCCGGCAGCCATGGCACAGCAAGCGGGAGGCGGCGGTGCGCGCACCGGATCGGGGAATTCTGCACCGCTGGTGGTACCCGTTGGCGGGCCGATTCGCTTAATCCAACCGCTTGATGATCGAACAACCAGCTTGCCCCCGATGCAGGGTATCAATATCGCCTTTGCCTACTTTCGTTTGAGCTGGCCATGGTTGGTGGGAACTGCGGCGGGATTGGCCGTGCTCCAAGGAGTGGTGGCCGGCGTGCAGATCATGATGGGTGGCAGTCCCGATGCGGTCGAGGCCGGCAAGACACGTTTCACGTGGGCGCTCGGAGGCATGGTGCTGCTCGGTCTCGCGGAATTGATTCTACGCGTGCTCAATCCCACCTTTTACGTATGACAATAGTGTCACTCGCATCATCGGCGTGGTCACTCTTGGTAGAGGTCGCCTATGCGCAGGCGCAACCGCCGCTGCCGGGATGTGCGGGATTGAATCTCTATGGATGCGGCGACGCCTCGAACGTTCTCGCAAATTTGGTGATTCCGAATATCGCCATTTTCTTCCTGCGTTTGGTCGTGGGCTTGTCCGTCTTGTTCGTGGTGTGGGCAGGTTTGAATATGACGCTGACGTTCGGCGATACGGGAAAATCGAGCAAGGCGCGCTGGTCGATCATTTATGCGCTTGGCGGCTTGGGTCTCGCGCTGATGTCACAAATGATCATCGGTTTCGTGACGACGGAAAACTACGGACAGGGCGTTACTAACGACTTCATCATTGGCGGGCTCTTCCGCAGCGCCGTACGCATTATTCTCACGTTCCTGAACGTAATTCTTGCGTTGGTCGTCACGATTTCCGGCATTCGCATGATCATCGCACAGGGGAAGACCGACGAATTTAACAGCGCGCGCACCACCATTATCCATGCCGTGATGGGGGCGATTCTCATCAATGCTTCCGTCACCTTGGTCCGCATCGTCGCCACCTTCTT
>CAYUWH010000007.1:37714-40177 GCA_964448615.1 uncultured Candidatus Peribacteria bacterium | reverse complement strand
TTCCCGCAGCTGTTCAACGGCTGAAGCGTGTAATGAAAAATTTAAAATTGATAATTGAAAATTATGGAAACAGTGCAAGCTTGGAAATGTTTGGAGTAATTTTCAATTTTACATTCTCAATTTTCAATTTGCCAAGAGCAGGATGGCGTAAAAAATCGGAAGAGAGTAGAATATTCGCATGAACAAGCGACGATACGTCACAACGGCTATCGATTTTCCCAATGCCGCGCCCCACATGGGGCACGTGTATGAGAAGATTCTGGCGGACATCATGGTCCGCTGGTTCCGCTTGAACGGCGATGAGGTGCGTTTCCACGTGGGAACCGATGAGAACGGCATCAAGATTCAGCAAACCGCCAAAGCACAGGGTATTACGCCGAAAGAATTGGTGGAGAAAAACCGGCCGGCCTTTGAAGAGCTCTTCCGCACGATCGGGATTTCCTTTGACTATTTCATCAAGACGTCCGTCCCCGAAGGACATTGGCCGACCGTTACGGAGTTATGGAACAAGCTGAAGGCGGCCGGTGCGTTGGAGAAGCGTACGTATACAGGGTTGTATTGCAGCGGTTGCGAGCGCTTCTGGCGCGCGACGGATTTGGTGGATGGTAAGTGTCCCGATCACGATAAAGTTCCGGAGGAAGTGACGGAGGAAAACTGGTTTTTCCTGCTCAGCAAAGAACAGGATTTTTTGAAGAAATTGCTCGATCCGAAAAATCCTGCCTACAAGATGATTCCGGCGTGGCGCGGGAACGAAGTGCATGCGTTTCTCGAAGGGGGATTGGAAGACATCTCGTTTTCCCGTTCCAAAAAAACGCTGTACTGGGGCGTGCCGGTTCCGGGTGACGATGATCAGGTGATGTATGTGTGGTGCGATAACCTGACGAGCTATATCTCGAGCCTTGGGTACTTCACGGATCATGAGCAAAAGGAATGGTGGGATGAAGCGGAAGTGACGCACGTGATCGGCAAAGACATCGCGCGTTTCCATGCGCTGAACTGGCCCGCGATGTTGCATGGCACCGGTACCAAGACGCCGGATCAGCTGTTCATTCACGGCTTCATCACGAGCGAAGGGCAGAAAATGAGCAAGAGCCTCGGCAATGTCGTGGATCCGCAGGAAGTACTGGCGAAGTACGGCGTCGATCCGCTGCGCTTTTATCTCGCGAGCGAGGTGCCGGTCGGCAACGATGGCGATTTTTCCTGGAAGCGCTTCGGAGAAGTGTACGACGCAGTGCTCCGAAACAAGCTTGGAAATTTGCTGAATCGAGTGCTGACGCTGCTCAAGAAGGATGGCGGAACGGTCTCCGTTCCTACCGGAGGAGAATCGCTGCAACAAGAATGGCAGACATACAGAGAAGCGATGGATGCGTTCGAATCTCACAAGGCGATCCAGGTTGCCGTGGAGAAATTGCGTGCGACGGATATCTTCATCGCTTCATCGGAACCATGGAAAAAAGAGGGGCAAGAACGCAGTGACATTTTAGCGACGGTTGCTGAGCACTTGCGTCATGTGGCGCTGATGCTCCTACCCTTCGTGCCGGATACCGCGCAGCGGGTCTCGCGGCAGTTGGGAGTTCCCTATGCAGAAAAAATGTCTGACCGATCGTTCGTGCTTTCAGAAGAGCTTCAGCAGTGGGGCGGCTGTAAAGACTGGAAGGCCGTGGGAGAGCAGGCGATTCTGTTTGCGCCGGTGGAATAATCCGGCCTACACTTTCCGTGTTCCGAGCCCCGAGCTCGGAGCCGGGAGAGTGAGCCGATGTGCGACGACATCAGCTCGCCTGCAGTTCTGACCTGCAGGCTGAGAAGTGCATGATGCACTTTTCCTCTCCTTTTTCGATTCTCTCAAGAATTTTATTATTGACTTTATTAAAAATTGCTGTATATTACACAAAGTCGACCGGTCCATCACGAGCTCCTACTGAACTGAAAGGAGGGGTAACGATGAAATGGGCCCACGTCGCGGGGGCAGCCACCTTAGCCCCGAGACCCGCAGGGTGAGTGAGAGTTGCGGTCCGAAGCTCTCACAGCGTCCCGAGGACCAACGAGGACAGTGCCAAGAAGACGATGCTGCAGCATCCTCTCATCCGGCACTGTCCTCTTTCTTTATCCGCGATTTTTCTGCAGTTGTCTCCCGAAACGCCCCTCAGGTATGCTCTCGCAGCGACTCCAACGATGTTTGAGTATGAGGAGCGACCTTATTTTTTCCCTTCTTTGTATGTTTGATCCGATGTCTGAGTTGTCAGGTTCTTCCGGTATGAGCGATATGGGCGAGCCCGCGCCGCAGCGCCAGGCTCCGATGGGCGGCGGTCACGGTCATGGCGGTCACGGTGGTCAGCGCAACTTCGCGCAGGATGTGCACTCCGTCACGATCCACGCGCGTCAGCGCACGTTCTATATCGACTTGAAGCAATCCGGCAACGGCAAGTTTTTCAAGATTTCCGAAAAGTCCCGCGGCGGACAGAA
>CAYUWH010000007.1:30851-37614 GCA_964448615.1 uncultured Candidatus Peribacteria bacterium | reverse complement strand
GCAGTGCCGAGTTGTTCGCCGTCCAAGAGTTTGATGCACGTGCTGAAGAGCGCCATCTTGAGGAGTTCAAAACGCGTCACCGGGCGATCGGGGAGGAATATGCTGCTGCCTTGTTCCGCTGGGTACCCACGCACGACGGCTTGGTTGAATGGTGAAACATACGTGCGTTGTAGTGCCTCCACGCTGATCTGTGCCCAGTGGCCGATCATGTCTGGGAACGCAGTCGCGTTTTCCTGATACGACAAACATGCATTCTCTCCCGGATCGCTTCCTTCCACAATTTCCTCCGTGTCTGTCAGGCCGTCGCGGTCCGTGTCATTGCTGAGCGGATTAGTGTTGAGTGTGTACTCTTCGCGGTTCGTGAGCCCATCACCATCCAAATCGATATCGGCATTGGAGGGTCCGGCAGTCGGCAGATTGTGTTGTCGCTCCCATTCATCGGGTAGCTGATCTCGATTTGTGTCCTTCGTGTACTTGGCATCGAGCGGGAAAGGGTCGAGTGCGTCATCCACGCCGTCTCCGTCGCTGTCTGCTTTTTTGGGATCGGTGCCGAGCAGTAGCTCTTCGCCGTTCGTGAGGCCGTCTCCGTCCTGATCGAAGGTGAAGTCGTCGGTTTTTTCAAACGGATTGCGGCCGGCTTTGATTTCCGATCCGTCGGCTTCGCCGCCGTCATCGGTATCGGCGTCGTCGGGGTTTGTTTCGCCGGCATCGATCTTTTTGTTGCCATTCGCATCTTCAATCACATCGGGCAATCCGTCTCCGTCCGTATCCAACGAAGCGGCCTCTTGTGCCAGCACGTGGAGCGGCGCGGAATGTGTGAGTAACACAAGCGCGATGACGGCGAAAATCTTCTTCACGCAGGCACCATACGCCTGCGATACCGCAGCGTCACTTGCGCCCCCCGGTGTTTCGCAGTCCGTTGGCCCAATCTTTTCCGCTCATCGGTTTTTTTCCGGCGGGCTGTACAGTTACCAGATGCAATGTTGTTCCTTTTGCACATTGCAGCGGAGCGGATGCCGCTTGCGGTGTCAGTGATGACTGGAGAAGTTTCAGGGGAGTTCCGTCGAGCGAAACGGTGACGCCCGGCCATGGCGTGAGCGCGCGTACCGCACGGTCGATTTCTTCCGCGCTCTTTACGGAAGGATCGAGTTGGCCGTCTTCCCGTGAGAGCTTGCCGCAGAATGTCGCCTGATTGTCGTCCTGCGGCACCGGCTTCAGCGGTGTTGCGAGCGTGTCAACGAGCAGCTGTGCGCCGAGTTCTGCGAGTTGCGTGCGCAAGGAGAGCGCGGTAGCCGTTTCGGTCAGTGGAATACTCTTCGCAGCGAGCACCGGGCCGGCATCCAGTTCCTTGACCATGATCTGCACGCTGACTCCTGCATCGCGATCTCCGTTCAAAATCGCATGTTCGATCGGCGAAGCGCCCCGCCAGCGAGGAAGAACCGATCCATGGAGATTGACCGGCGCGATTGCAGGAATGTCCAGCACGCGTTGGGAGAGAATATGTCCGTACGCCACGGTCACGAGAAAATCCGGACGCTCGAGTGAATGCTCTTCGAGATACTTCGGCAATTCGTCATTCACCTTTGCAGGTTGGAAAACAGGAATGCCTAATGCTTCCGCCGCGATTTTCATCGGCGGCGGCGTGAGAATCTGTTTGCGGCCGACCGGCGCATCGCGTCGTGTGACAACGAGTTGTATCTTAAAAGCAGGATGTTTCGCCAGTGCTTGCAGCGATGGGACGGCGAACTCCGGAGTGCCGAGAACGATGATCGGATGAGGGGCGGACATGACCACAGTGTAGCGCAGTGCGTGACGAGAAGTATGCATTCGCATGTTCGAATTCATCTTCGATCACGAGGCAACTCCAATCGTTTGTGACGCGCCGCGCCCGCGCCTATTGTGATCTCCTTTTTGTATGCCAATCACGCTGCGCGACGCACAACAGGCTCTCGATATTCTGAAGAATGCAAAGCGCATCTTGTGCATCTGCCATCGCAATCCCGATGGCGATGCGCTCGGATCGGTGCTTGGCATCGGGCAATTGTTGGAGCAGCAATTTCCGGAAAAGCGCATCGGCTTCCACTGTAAGGACAGCGTGCCGGAAACGTTTTTGTTTTTGCCCGGCGCGCAGCGCATTCAACCCGTGCCCGTGATCCAGCCCGGCGATGCCGCGGTGTTCGTGGATTGCGCGGAGGCGAAGTTGACCGAGGTGCACGTCACGCATCCCGCTCTTTTCGATGGCACGGTACCGACCGTGAATATCGATCATCACCACGGCAATCCTAAGTTCGGGACCGTGAATATCGTGGTGCCGGAAGCATGTTCGGCGTGCGAGATCGTGACCCTGTTAGCTGACATGTTGCAGTGGCCCATCAAGGCGGATACGGCGACGTGCCTCTTGAATGGCATTTACACCGATACAGGCGGCTTGTTGCACAGCAATACCAATGCGCAGGTGTATCGCACGGTGGCCAGGCTGCTGCGCAGCGGCGCGCGCCAGCAACTGATCGTGAATGCCGTCTTCCGCACGGCAAAGCTCTCGACGTTGAAGCTGTGGGGAAGAGTGCTGGAGAAGATCGGCATCACTGAAGAAGGCGGCGCGATCTCGGCGGTCACGGATGGCGACTTCCGCGCGACGGGAGCGGATTACTCGGAACTTACTGGCGCAATCGATTATGTGAATGCCGTTCCGGGCATGCGTTTCTCGATGGTCCTCTCCGAACGCGACGGCAAAGTGAAAGGATCGTTGCGTACGTTGCGCGATGACGTCGATGTCTCCGCGATGGCCGGCAAATTCAGCGGCGGCGGTCATAAAAAAGCCGCGGGGTTCGCATTGGATGGCAAATTAAAACCGGAAGTGCGTTGGAAGGTTGTCGACGAAGGTAAGGGAGGTATCGCAAGTAAGGAAGGTAAGGCAAGTTAATTACTTTCCTGACCTTCTATACGTTCCTTACTTGCCTTACTTTCCTGTTGAGCTGCCATCACCTCGGCTGGTTTCGTGGTGACCAATGCTGTCTCTTCCGGACTGGCGATGATTTCCGCGGCGACGTGTTTGTATCCCGCGAATAAAATGCCCTGGCCCACGCCGGAATTCAGGAGCAGGTACTTCTCTCCGTCCGTGAGGTAGAAGAGCTTCTGTAAGCTGTCGACCGTTGCCGGCGACTGGCGCATGAGGAGCTGCAGAGAAGAGTTGGTGATGATCGGTTTGCCGAAGGGGGATTCCACGAAGTCATCCACGTCCTGCGTGATGGTGGTGACGCCGAGATAATATTTGCGGGCGCGCTTCACGATGCCGTAGAGGAAGCGTGCGGAATCTTCATACTGCATCATGTTCCACGCTTCATCGATCACGAGCAGGCGCTTTTTGAGCTCAGAGCGGATGCGGTTCCAAATGAAATTGAGGACGATGTAGATCGCAATCGGGCGGAGCTGTTCCTCCAAGTCGCGGATCTGGAAGACGATCATTTGCTTGTTGAGTTCCACGTTTGTCTTTTTATCAAAGAGTCCGGCGAAGCTGCCTTGCGTGTATTTCTGCAAAATCTTTCCCATATTCTCGCCGCCCTCGGTGGTGCTGAGCACATCCACGAGTTCGTGGAGCGTGGGAACTTCCAATCCTTCGAAGTTCTCAGTCTGGAGCGTGATACCGTTGAGCGCATACGTATCCAAGATCGCCTTGTCCAAGATGCCGTCTTCGGAAGGCGTGATGGGTCCGAGCATGAGGCGAAGGAGTCCGTGCAAGTTAATGACCGACGCGCGGAGGATTTCGCCGGGTGCGGCATCCTCCCCGCGGACTGCTTTCGGCAGATCGAACGGGTTGATGCGGAAGGGGCTCTGGATGGAGAGGGGAATGAATGATCCGTTCACCGCCTCGCAGAGTTTGGTGTATTCGTTTTCCGGGTCGACTACAAGCACCTCGGTTCCGATCATGAGGTAGCGCAGAATCTCGAGCTTTGCGGTGAAGGATTTACCGGCACCGGAGGCTGCGAAGATGTTGGCATTCGCGTTCGGGAGATCGAAACGGTCGAAGATGATGAGCGAATCGTTGTGGCGGTTGATACCGTACAAAATGCCGTGATCATCCGTGAGGTCCGAGCTTGAGAACGGAAAGCTTGCCGCGAGCGGCGACGTGTTCATGTTGCGATTGATTTCGATTTCATCCAAGCAGTAGGGGAGCGAGGAATTCCACGCATGTTCCATCTGGAATGCCGCGGGCTTGGTGAGCACCAGCTTTCCTCCGAGAATCGATTCGACGTCTGTCTGAATCTTCTTCAGGCGCTGTTCATCTTCCGCATACAGCGTGATGTACATGCCGAATTGGAAGAGTTTTTCCTGGCCGCGCGCGAGCAAGTCGCGCAACTCTTCGGCATCCTGCAATGCGGCTTCCAAGCTCGGATCGCGGACGATGCCGCGCTGCTCGAGCATGCGGATCGAAGAGCGGATTTCGGTTACCTTTTTGCGCAACATCTTCATGATTGCCTTGTTGCTCGAGGGATAGATGAAATGCGAAATGTCGAGTGTGGCATCTAGGTTTACAAGCTGTGCGAGCCAGTTCGGGTGGATGTAGTTCGGCCAGTTATATACGTAGAGCGTGCGGACGAACGTATCATTCATGAAAATTTCCTTTGATTTGATCTGCATCCCGGATGGTGCGATTAAATCCAACATTTTTTGCAATCCCAGCTCGTACCGCTTGATCACCTCCTTGTCTTCCAGGTTGAGCGCTTCGTCATCGGACTTCTTGAGCACTTCATCGGCCTGACGCTTCAGTCCAAGTAGCTCGTCCAGCGTTTCCAGCCAGGGGGAAGCGGATGTTTTTGGGGTTGCCGGCAATGGAGAGTTCTCAGGCATTCAAATGCAATAAATCTACTTATTGTAGCAGAAAAACCGTGTTTTTACAATCTCCCTGTCTCTTATAAACCGCCGAAAGCGCCCTGATTTCCCGTATTGCGCAAACCTGTGCTATTCCCCTGTATGATGCCGATATCGGCGATTCCAGGCACATCTACCACTTGCACGCCCGCGACGAGTACTTCCCGGTTAGCTTTCATGGCGTTTAAGCGGATTTGAGCGACTTCGATGACGTTCTCATAAATATCGAGAATAGTGCGCAATTCCTTCTCCGCACTCTCCGCCTTTGTCGACTCTTCTTGTGCTGCACTGACCGTGTCTTGGAGGGAGCCCGCCGTGACGTAGTCTTTATTGCGCACAGCTATGTCCAACTGACGCTGCGCATCGCTCACGATTCTTCGTTTAGCTCTGGCATCATCCTGAGCGGCATCATATTTGCCATCCAACGATGCCTCCTCGCGTGTTGCACTATCGAGAAGTGCCTGGAGCGATTGCGTATATGTATCCAAATCACGTGCGCGGTTGGGGCTGCGATTCAGCATATCTTGAATGTTTACGGCTAATGCCGATCCTATGTCTTGCAGTAGCTGATAAGCTTGATTCTGCTGCGTCACTTTTTCGTAAAAGATAGCCATATGCTGAAGAGCGGCATGCATCGCTCCCGCGGAAAAAGAGGATCCTTTCGAAAGATAATCCGCCGTATACGTTCCCAGTAGGGCAGAAGGGCGGAATGCCAACCCCCCTCCACGTAGCAAATAGGAGGTCCATTTGGTGGCGGTTTCCGCTCCGGTCACAGATGGCAGCTCCTTCTCTCCACCTCCGGAACAAGCCGAAAACAAGAGGGAGAGAGCCAGTGCCGCTGTGAGTTTTTGGTATTTCACAACTATTATTATAGCATATTGTAAATATATTAGCAATAACCCTCCTCAAGGCTGAAGGGAGAGCGATGCCCTGATCTCAAAAACTGAACACCTCTCGTGAGACATAAAAATTGTGCTCAAAACATGAGGATCTTTTGTATGCAAGATCAACTTTTGTTTTCAACTAGTAGACCCCGGTTTTGCTGCTATAGTTCGGCCACTTCCCTGAGTACCCGTTTTGTTCGAACCCATGTTTGAGCGTCTTACGTTGGAGGCCAAGGAACTACTTCGTCCTGTCGTGGGCGATAATGTTTCTCCGGAGTTTATGCCTCCTGCGGATGCGTCTCATGGAGATTTGACAACGAAGATCGCTTTGCGTCTGGCGAAAGAATTAACAAAGTCGCCGCAAGAGATCGCACAGCAGATTGCGGAGGTGCTTTCTTCGATGAAAGACATCAAAAAAGCGGAAGTCGCTGGGGCCGGTTACGTGAATGTGTGGCTCACACCGGAGGCCATCTTGGAGGAGCTCTCCAATACGGAGAAGGCATGCGCGCCTGCGAAGAAAAAAAAGAAGCCGGCGCCCGTCGTCATCGATTACTCGCAGCCCAACATCGCAAAGCCCCTTGGCGTGCATCATATTCTCAGCACGGTGGTCGGACAGTCGTTGGGAAATTTGTACGAACACGCGGGTCAGCCTGTGGTGAGATGGAACTACCTTGGCGACTGGGGGACGCAGTTTGGAAAGCTCGCGGTCGCGTTTGAAAAATGGGGAAGCAAATCAGCAGGAGAGTGTTCGCTCGATGAACTGCTTGCGCTCTACGTGAAGTTTCATCAGGAAGCGGAGAAAGATGAAGTGCTGGAAGACTTAGCGCGTGAGGCATTTCTCAAACTCGAGAAAGGGGATAAAGAACTGCGCGCGTTTTGGCAGGATGTTGTGTCGGTGACGAAGGCTTCTCTTGGTGACATTTACCGCCGCCTGCATGTGTCGTTCGATCTTGATACGGGTGAAAGTTATTACGAAGACAAGATGCAACCGGTGATCGATGAAGGAAAAA
>CAYUWH010000007.1:0-30751 GCA_964448615.1 uncultured Candidatus Peribacteria bacterium | reverse complement strand
ACGGGTGAAAGTTATTACGAAGACAAGATGCAACCGGTGAT
This sequence comes from uncultured Candidatus Peribacteria bacterium, assembly GCA_964448615.1. Lineage (GTDB taxonomy): Bacteria > Patescibacteriota > Gracilibacteria > Peribacterales > Peribacteraceae > CAYUWH01. The sequence goes on along the minus strand of CAYUWH010000007.1, from coordinate 30,710 downwards.
CGATGAAGGAAAAAGGAAGAAGGTTTTTATCGAAGGAGAGAAGGGTGCTCTCATTGCGCAGTTCCCGGAGGAGCAGAATCTGCCACCCGCGATTATCCTCAAAGGGGATGGTGCGACCATCTACCTCACGCGTGACTTGGCGATGATGAAGGATCGTATCGCACGCTTTGAGCCGGAGAAGATTTTGTTCGTTGTCGATGCCGCGCAGTCGCTGCACTTCAAGCAGCTCTTTGCGATCGTGGAGCAATTGAAGTGGAAGCTGCCCGAGTTGGAGCACGTGGCGTTCGGCCGCATGCGCTTTGCGGACAGTTCCATGAGCACGCGCAAAGGCAACATCCTCAAGCTTGAACATGTGCTCGATGAAGCCGTGGCCCGCGCTGAGGAAATCATCAAAGAGAGAGGGGATGCGATCCAGACCGATGATCCCGCCGATCTCGCCGAGATGATGGGAGTGGGCGCCGTGGTGTATGGCATCTTGAGTCAGAACCGCAAGATGGATTTAGTCTTCGACTGGGACAAGGTGCTCAGCTTCGAAGGCAACAGTGCGCCGTACTTGCAATACACGCACGCACGCGCGAAGTCCGTGCTGCGCAAGGCGGAGCTCAAGCAAGTACCCGCGTTCCCGGAGGTGGAGGCTTTCACGCAGCAAGAGCGTTTCTTGCTCCAGATGTTGCTCAAATTTCCGCATGCACTTGATGAGGCCAGGACCGAACATCTGCCTCACAAACTTGCGAATTATTTGTACGCACTTTGCCAGCAGTTCAACTCTTTTTATAACACCGAGCCCATTTTACAGGGCGAGGAACCACACAAAACTCTTCGTCTCGCGCTCACGTCCCTTACCGCTTCGGTCCTCAAGACCGGTGCGGAACTTCTCACGCTCCGCGTTCCCGAACGCATGTAGCACTTCCTTACTTCCCGCTCTTCTTCCCTGTCCCATGGCTCACTATCGTTCCCGCCGCCGTTCCTCCTCGCGCAATGCAAAAGCGTTCAGTCCGGTCATCGGATTTCTGTTGATTGCCTGCTTCGGCATTCTCTTTGCCGGATGCAGCAGTTCCCAGACTGCCGACGATGAATACGTCTTCACGGCCGAAGACGCCGCGAAGTTCCATGAGCTTGCGCAGCAAGTGCAGGAAGATGATGAAACCAAAACGAGCGGCAGCGGATCGGTGAGCTCGGGTCCGTACATTGCTCCGCTCAATACGGCGAGCGGCGCGCTGAATGCGGATATTCCCGTGCTCGATCTTTCCATGGTGAAGACGTATCAGGCCGTGCGCACCGGCGCGAAGAACGGAGGGCCGAACATGTTCCGCGTCACGAATGAATTCTTGAATGTCCGCTCGGCTGCCGCCACGAATGCGGCGACGGTGAGCACGCTCAACCGCGGTGATGTGCTGGAAGTGATCGGCTTCGAGAACGCGCGCTGGGCAAAGGTGAAAGTCGGAGGCGGCGTGGGCTATGTCTCAACCGACTACATCGCCAGGACCGTAAGCGAAGAGAAATTGGCGGAAGAGAAAAAAGTGTACGAGGGTCAGAGCTTCGTGAACTTCAAATTTGTGAACATGCGCACGGACACGAGCGTTTCGAGCGAGAAGATCGCCGAGATCCCGGGCCAGACCATCCTCGTCGTCAAACAAGTGAAAGGAGATTGGTCGCTCGTGTCATACCAGGGTAAAGACGGCTATGTCTCCAACGAATATTTGAAACCGTTCTTGCCGAACTTCTTGGTTCGCCAGGATTCGTTCAAGTTGCCCGTGATTCAATTCCGCCTGGGTCAGGCCGAAATTTTGAAGAACATGCCCGATCAGCTTGCGAAGTTGAAAGCCGCCGGAGTCAACTTCATGACGATGCGCGATTTTTCCGATCTGTTGCTCAAGCAGGAACAGCGTGACACGCGCCTGAATCCCAATAGTGCGGCGGTGGCCGTCACGGGTATCACGGCATCGAATGTGAAGGAAGTTTCCGACGCTTTGCAGAACGCCGGCGTAAAGGCGACGCTCTTCATCCAGACGAAAAATGTCGGCATCAACGGCATCACAGAGAAGATGATTCTTACGTTGCTCGCAAACGGATTCGATCTGCAATCGGCCGCGCACACCGGCGATGATCTTCGCTCGCTCACGAACTCTCAAATCGAACTGGAGTTGAAGCAGAGCCGTCAGTTGCTTGAGCAGTATACGAAGCGTTCAGTCTTCGCGATTGCCTATCCGCAAGGCGGCGCCAACGATCGTGTCATGGATCTTGCGGCATCGGCCGGATACCTGCTTGGCATCACCACGGATTCCGACAACAGCTTCACGCGTGATCAGTTGTTGCAGATGCCCAGCTTCGCCGTGTTCCCCACGACATCCGCCGATGAATTGGTACGCGCGGTGAAGGGGTCGTGATACGCTCCTGACATGCTTCGCTCCTCCGCCAAAACCACCATGCCCGATAGTGCTCTCGATGTGAAAAAACCTCTCACTCACGAGGAAATTGTTGAAGAGCGCTTGGATTTGATCGTGGAATATCTGCACCGCGCCGAGCGGAGGGCAAGATGGTCTACGGTCGGCACCTCCGTGCGCACGTTCATCACGCTCATCCCGATGCTGCTCTTCCTCGGCAGCTTGCTGTACGTGTACTTCAATGCCGCAAGCATCTTGAGGCAGATTGGCTCTGAGGCTGCCAAGCAGTCATGGCAGTATTCGGAACAAGGCGCGAACGGACTCTTGGATCAATTCAGGAGCCTGCTCCCCAGTGGTGCACGATCGAGTGCGAGTTCAAGCAGGGCCCGTTAGAACCCCCGTCTCCATTTCCGCACGAACTCAAACATTCTCGTGATGTGGTAGCTCGAAGTGAGCGGGACATCGATGCAGTGAGCAAGATTCAGGAGCTTTCCGCCGAAGCCCGTTTTGAAGAGTGTAACACCGGCGAAGGGGTGTGTCTTGATCGGCTTCGCATCTTCCTCCGTGCCGCTCATGGGAGCAATGCCCCAAAAGTTGTAAATTCCGTCACCACGTTTCCATGCGTCCCGGATGGCTTTCCACTGCAGTGCGTAGCTCGCGGGGATCTTGGAATTCTTGTGCGTGCTCGCGCCGTGATGGTAGCTCGTCTCGCCGCCGAAGTGCATATGAACTGATGCGGCCAACACTTCCCCCTGATGCTTCGCAAGATAGACCGTGCATTGATTTTTGGGGGCGAAGTGCTTTACCTGTGTCCGGAAAAAACTGTTGGTATACGGATGAAATCCGTGACGTTGGCGGGTTTCATCATGGAGCTTGATGAACTGTTCCAGGTCTTCGAGAGGAGCGGCAGAGGCGGTAACTTCCACGCCTTCTTTATCTGCGCGACGGACAAGGTTGCGCGTGGTTTTGCGCATCTGCATGAGAATCTCTTCTTCAGAGCGCATCGGACTTTCTCCTGTTTCGGCCCACGGATCCTTCTGCTTCAAGGGGATGTACCAGAGGTGTTCCGCAAGAAGATGCAGGGGGGAGGGGAATGTCTTGGTGGCAATGGAGGGCGCATGCCCCGCTTCCCAAAAGGGACTCATGCGGATAAAGGCGCAACGGTGTTGTTGTGCGAGTTCGGTCAGGGCCTTGAGCAATGGTTCGAGGGCAGCGGGATCTTGCAGGACCGGTCCGTACTGAATAGCGAGATGTCGGCCGCGCTTTGCGGGAACTACGACCGCAAGACAGATAGCTTGGAGGACTCCGTCCTTTTTTACTTCCAAGCGAATCGGTTCTTGTCCGATCTCTTGGTACACGTCTCCCATCGTCCAGCTTTGGAGAAAAGGGGAAGAGCGCTGCTTCGTGAGGAACGCATCCCACTCCTGCGGATTGGCGGCGGGTTGGACGTGCATGGGGGAGAGTGTAGCGGAACAAGAGGGGAATTGCTTCCGTCGTCTGGCCTTCGCTGGTTCGCCAGCCTCCATCTCCGCTGACTCCTCCGTGGCGTCCTGCGCTCAGACCAGACGACTCAGCGAATGCACTAATTTTTTCGCATCTTTCAGAGAAGTTCCCGGATGCGTCGGCAAGGAAAGAATTTTTTCACAGAGGACTTCCGCTTGTGGGTCGAGCCCTTCACGGTAGCCGGCAGCTGCGCCATCGGCGTTCGACGGACAGATGACGCAGTTGGTCCATCCATCATTCAGGTGGATATTGTGCTTCGTGAGTGTGCGACGGATAGGATCGGCTTGCAGCACAAAGAAGGGGAATTTTTGGAGAGGGAGCCGCGGATCGATCTGCAGCGGGAGCGGACTTTCGCCGGTTGCGGGATCGGGCTTGAACCAGTTGCGCTCAATGCCTTCGCGCAGATAGAAATCCGTGATGATGCGGCGATGATCGTTGAAGGCTTTCAGGCTGTGCCACTGCTCCAGTGCCAGATGAGCGCACGCGTTGGGTATGCGGTGCAACGTTTCGGGCATCGATCCCTGTTTTTCCTGTCCCGTCACGATCGGGCGCAGGAGGCCGATGGATCCGCAGAATGCGAGCACAACTTTGCCGATCGTGAGTCCATAGAGCGGACGACACAGTGCATAGAGCAGGGGATAAAGCAGCAGCGCGCCGATGGTCAGGAACGAGAGTGAGCGCGCCTTCTCCTGTTCTTTCGCCAGCATCGCAGAGAGGTCCGTGTCTCTGGAGAGCACAAGACCGCCGGTAATGCCGGAGATCGCTTTGTCTCGTCCGAAGCTGAAGAACAAAATATCTCCCTGCGCCCCGATCTCGCGTGGTCCGGATTCATCAGGAATGATATGGGCGCAGTCTTCGATCAAGAGGAGTGAATGAGCGTCACAGAGTGTACGGAGTCTCGCGGTATCCGCCGGAATCCCGAACGTGTGCTGGCAAATAATGGCCCGGGTTTTGGGGGTGATGGCCTGTTCGATTTCTTCGAGATTCAGATTCAGCGAATCGCGATCAATGTCTACGTACACCGGCACGCATCCGGCAGCGAGAATGGCGTTGGGGACGACAATGCACGTGTAGCCCTGCACAATAATTTCCTCTTCTGCTGTCAGCTTAAGCGAACGTAGGATAGCGAGCAGCGCCTCGCGTCCGGAGGCAAACGCGAAGGCTTGTCCGCCGAAGCGCTCTGTAAAGGCGCGTTCGAGTTGCGTGCCTTGGTCGCCGTTCCGCCACTTCCAGGGTTGTACGAGCAGCCCGAGTGCGGCCAGGCATTGCCGTGCGTTCCCCAGCGGGGCGAACGTATGATGGATGGGGCGAAACAGGCTCATGGCAAGATGCGTTGAATAGTGGCAAGAGGCATGCGTCCGACACAAAGCAGGAGCGAGTCTTTTGGTGCTTTTGTTTGCGGAGAAAGAAGTTCCACTTCACCGTGGAACGTCTCACGGAAGGCATTGGCGGCGCCCGCACTCCCGAAAATCGCGCGCTCGATGCAGCCATTGGCGATCTCGCCAAGCTCTCGATGATAGTCGTCTTCCTGCTCTCCGGTTTCCAAAAGACCGTTCGTCAGCAAAATTCTTGGTCGCTCGGATCGTGTTTTTGCCCACTGCAACGCCGCTTCGAAGCTGAGGAAGCTAATGTTGTACGTATCATCGAGGATTGTGACGTCGCGTTCCTGTGTGATGGAAAACGTATGAGACATCGGGCGGAATCCCTTCAGTACTGTACTGATACGTTCCCAGGAAATTCCCAAATGCCGTGCGACGGACACTGCCAAGAGAATGTTGGTGACATGATGTACTCCTTGAAGCGGCACATGCAGATCATGGTCATCAATCGTCAGATGCAGGCCGTCTTCCTTCTGTGTACTCTCCGTCTGGGGGCTGACGGTAGTGACTGGGCAAGGCGCATTCTGGGCGATGGCTTTCGAGGCATCGTCCGTCACGACAATGAAGGCATGACCATTCTTTGGCAGTGCCTGAATGAGTTCTGCATTTGCACTGCGAATTGCTTCCTCTGAACCGAAGAGAGCCAAGTGATCCGAGCCGAGTGTCGTGAGGATACCGAGTGTGGGTTGCGCGATGCGTGCGAGCAGGGCGATCTCTCCTTCGCGATAGGCGCCCATTTCAATAATGAAGGGCGCGGTTAGCGGGGAGTGGTTAGCGTGGAACTGTTTCGTAAGCCATGCTGCAACTCCCATTTCCGTATTCACATGCGCCGGAGTCGCAAGGGGATGCAGATCGGTTAGCAGTAGTTTCAGCAGTTCTTTTGTTGTTGTCTTTCCTACGCTGCCTGCGATACCGATCACCGTGAGTTCCGGATGTTGCGCGCGAAGAGCCCGCGCCTGTTCCATGATGCGTTTTTTGAGGAACAGATCGAGAGGGGACAAGAGAAACCAGGCCAGCAGGACCACAGCCGGCTGGAGGAAGGGCAACAGCGGAAGCAGCGCCGCAATGGCAAGATGTTGAAGTAAAAGCCAGATTGCGAGACAGTCGATTGCCAGTGCCAATACCGTGACCATTACCGTCTTTTGCGTCCAAACCGGCATCGGTTGCTTGCGCAGCATAACTTGCGCGATGCTCATCAGGGCCAGCGTACCGAGCAATACAACAAGCACCCATTCCCAGAAGGGTGATGCAAAGAGCGGAAATCCGATCACGAGCACAAAGCCGCGCATCTGCCCAAAGAGTTGCGAGATCCATCCTTCTTTTCGCAGATGTTCCTGTAACCGGTCCCATCGCCACTCTTTGAGTTGAAAGAGCTTGAGAAACGTGAGCAACGGCGAGAGGAGGCCGAGCAGGGTCAGGCCGGCGATGAGCGAAAACATCGTCATGCGTTTTCGAGCAGTCCTTCGCTCTGCATGCGCTCGCGGATGACGGATGCGATATCGGCTGCCTTCGCGCGATGCACCGAGTGGCGCACTCCTTGGTAGATGTGCAACTGACTTCCCTTGATGCGCTCGCGCATGGTGAATGCGTCGGAGACGGGTGTCATTTGATCGTCCGCTCCCCAGAAGAGATCGGTCGGCTCGCGGATCTGGGGAAGAATGTCTTTCAGATCTTCTTTCGTGACGTTGATCATCGTTTGCTGCATAACGGGGCTCGCTTTTTCATAGTCATGCACGCGCATTAATTTGTAGAGAAGCTTTTTGCCGATGGGTTGCAGCAGGTGCATCCCCGGAATCGAGAGGAGCACTTTGCCGACTTTCGCGAGGAAGTAGCCGATGAACCGTTTGATGTGCCACGGATGACGGATGCCCGCCGCCGCGCAGAGATACAAATGCTGAATCGGCACCTTGCCGCGCACGGCCATCTTGATCGCGATGCGTCCGCCGTGCGAGTGTCCGAGGATCGAAACAGGGCGTGCGTGCGCGATGCGGGACACGAGATATTTCTCGGCCCACTCGGCGTAGTCGTCGATCGTCCAGGCGGTTTTAGGTGCACTCTCCTCGCCGAAGCCCGGCAGATCCGGCACGAGCCACTCGATATCTTCGCGCTTCAGCTCTTCGCGAATTTCCGCAAACGATTCCTTGGAACCTCCCCAGCCGTGGAGGCACAGCAGTATGGGTCGCATAGAAGGATTCTATCACAAAAAACCGGCCCAGAAGACCGGTTTTTCGCTTGCATTTGCTGATTCTTCGACAATTTACATCTTTTTCACCGAGGTGTCGCACTTCCCGCAGCACTTGCCGTAGAGGAAGAGTTTGTACACGCCAGCCAAGCCGACGAGGATATAGATGACGGCCTCAAGCCACATCCACTGGCCTAGAAGGAGGTGCACTACGTTCCAGTCTGCGCCGCCGCCCACGAGCCAACCGAGTCCGACGAGGCCCCAGTTGAGGGCGCCGATCACGACAAGAATGCACGCGAGGCCGCAGCCGACACACATGTTTTTACCTTGCATCATCATAGAGAAATGGGAGGAAAGAAGATGATGCATGTTATATCCGCTTTGCAAGCAAGCAATGCAATTGCGCAAGACGGAAAGTGTGACAAGGTAGTGTTTATTCCTCCGGATCCGGTACGAATTTTAGCGCAAGACCGTTCATGCAGTAGCGGAGACCCGTGGGGTCGGGCCCATCCGTGAACACGTGTCCCAAATGTCCGCCGCACTTGCTGCGGATCTCGATGCGCTTGATGCCGAGTGTTCCATCCTCCACTTCCACCACTGCATCGGGAGAAATGGGTGCCCAGAAACTTGGCCAACCCGTGCCGGAATCAAACTTCTGTTCGGAGCGGAATACCGGCTGGCCGCAGTCGGCTGTCACGTAGGTTCCTTTGCGATGTTCGTTCAGCAGCGGACTCGTGAAGGGGCGCTCGGTGCCGGCTTCCCGTAGGACATGATATTGATCCGGCGACAGAATGTTTTTCCAGCCCTCTTCATCTTTCGGGAGATTCTTGAGTACTTCTTCTTCATTCCATTCCAAGACATTTTTGGTATAGACGACAGCGGATGAGTTTTCTTTTGGCTGCCATTCATGCTGATACATCAGAAAGAAGAGGAGTGCCAGTAATGCCGTACATACTATCAGTGGCTTAAGGGCGCGTTGCATCAGTGGAGATGGGGACAACTCTCTCGCACCCATAGGAATACCATAGGAGAGGAGATTGCGAAATGCGATACAGCAGGAAAGAGGAGTACGCTTTCAGGAGTGGCTTCTTCTTCACGCAAAAGGCAAAAAAATACCATGCCAGCCCGCTGGCTGGCGAACAGCGCGGGGCGCCGCATGACGCACAAAGTGCCCACTGCGAGATTGGAGGACAAACTGCTCGACGTGCACAAGCGCATTGAGCGCAATATCAAGCAATTTGAGACTGTTCATTATGTCTATGTGCTCGATAATATCGGGAAGCTGACCGGTGTGCTTTCCTCGAAGGATCTGTATACGTCCTCCAAGACCAAGAAAGTGAAAGATGTCTGCAAAAAACAGAATCTCGTGATGGTAAAACCATGGCAGCATCAGGAGCGGGTCGCCTATCTTGCGCTGAGACACAACGTGAAGGCCGTGCCGGTCGTTGATGCGGACCATACGTTTCTCGGCGTGATCCCCAGCGATGAAATTTTGCGTATTCTCTATCACGAGACGCATGAAGACTTGATGCGAAAAGCGGGTATCCACGCAGGGCATGATCCCTTCGATAACGTATTAACGATGTCGTTGTGGCAATCGTTCAAGCACCGTATTCCCTGGCTTTTCATCGGCTTGCTCGGCGGAATTTTTGCTGCGCAAATCATTGGATTCTTCGAGCAGACGCTGGAGCATCACCTGATTCTTGCGGCATTCATTCCGCTCATTGTGTACATGGGCGGGGCGGTGGCGACGCAAATGGAAACATTCATCATCCGCGATATCGCGGTGGATCATGATCTTCCGTTTTTCAGATATGTGCTGAAACAGCTTATGGTGATTTTCTGCATCGCGGCACTCTTCAGTCTCTCGCTGTTCGCAATCGGCTCCCTGTTATACGGCAGTCCGCATCTGAGCGGTGTGCTAGCCGCTTCCATGTTCGGGGCGATTGTGTCCTCGGTCTTTACGGGGTTGCTCGTTCCGTACCTGTTCCATCGCCTGCGCATGGATCCGGCGAATGCGAGCGGCCCGATGGCCACGATCATCCAAGACATCATGAGCATCGTGATTTACTTCAGCGTGGCGAGCATGTTGTTGTGAGCGGGAACCGCAGCTAAGGTATATGCGTCAGCTTCGTCGATCACTCACATTTCAGGGGGGAAGAGCATGCCAATGTTCACGGTCTTTTTATCGGGCGGGAAGGTAACGCTCCGGCCCATCGAAGAGAGTCATGATGATGTTCAGCACTGTCATGGATCTCTTGAGCTCACGGATGATGAGTTGCGTATCTGGCATAACGGCTACGGTGAAGTATTGATGGGACGTGCTTTTTCGGTCGCATTCGCCGAAGCCAGTCGCGATATGGAATGGGCCGATCCACTGGCCCAATGGCTGGACGAATGTTCTGCTGTCGACAGCCTTCCCGACACGGACATGTTTACGCTGTTCATGCCACCTCTCACCGCGCTCATCGAAAAATTCCGTCAAGCCGGACTGGCAGGCGGAGAGCGCCTTAGGCGGTATCTATCGGCAGAATAAAGCGCATCTTCTCGGGCTTATCGAAGAAGTCCGGCAGCATCGTCAGGCTCTGACGAACCATTCTACGTGATCCTGGCAAAACATGGCCGCACTCTCTGGGTGCGGCTTTTTACGCACAGGCAACCAGCCACTGATTCAAAGAGCACTCAAAAAATCCCGTACGAATCTCATTCGTGAAACCTGCTTTTGTGAGGACATTGCGGATCTCCGCATGAGAATAGAGCCGATGATGTTCGCGGATTTCTTCCGGACTCAGCAGATGTACGCGTGCGAGGGACTTGAGAATCCAGTTCGTCCACGGTGAAGGCGTTGTCAAAATAAAGCGGCCACCTTCCTTCAGGATACGGCGTACTTCTGCGGCGATATTCGGCAGATGCGCCTCATCAAGATGTTCCCAGACCGCCAGCATCGTGACGGTCTCGAAGGATTTGTCGGCAAAGGGGAGTGAAGGAGAGGTTGCGAGATTATGTTGGTGCAGTTTGATGGAGTTGTGCGACGTCGTTGCCAGCAGTGCATCCGATTTATCGATCCCCGTTTTGGAAGCGAACTGTGTTTGTGAGAGGAAAAGAGGGGTCGTGCCGCAGCCGATATCTAAAATATGTCCGGTGCGATGAGCGGGGTGGATGTGCTTGTCGGCAATCGCTGCTCGGCGTTTTGCGAGGAATTGTTCCAGTACGCCGAAGCCGCGAGTCGGGCTGTGCATGACGGGAGCACGATAGGGAAGGAAAAGGGGAGGGGCAATGTAGCCTATAGGTTCGCTTGCATTAACGTTCCTAATATTTCACAGATCATGGGGGTCCATGTTTTAAAGGGCAGAAGGAACAGCAGTATGAATGGTGCTACGAAGAGTGCGCATCCAGCAGTTTGGAATCGGGTCAGGAGTACGATGAGTGCACCGATGATGGTTCCGGTCCCTATGAAAAGCAGAAGTATGATGGAAATGGCGAGTGGGTCACACGCCATTGTCAGCGTGATGAAGTACAGAAAGAAAGTCGCGACACAGCAACACACCAGAAGAATGGTGCAGACGATTGCGATTGCGAGGAGGTTCCAGCCGGTTTCGGTTGGTGGAGTCTGTTTCATGGAGAGAATGGCCCTATTCTATCAATGATCTGCTTCGCAAAGAAACATTGACCTTTTTGGCCATTGTCTCATACTCTGTGGGCCTTTACGGACATGCCACTGTAGCTCAGTTGGCCGCCGAGGCCCTTGGCCGAGGTGCGAGAAAGCAATAAGCTCGGTCCATTCTTTGTTCCTTACACGAAACGTCTTCACAGGCCACTGTAGCTCAGTTGGTAGAGCACGGGACTCATAAGCCCGGGGTCGCCGGTTCAATCCCGGCCGGTGGCACCATTCGTCGTCCGCTGTGGCGGACTCCTCATGGCAAGCCATACCGGCTTGCACTGAGCCGCAGCGAAGTGTTCAACTTGTCCTGAACAACGTGAAGGATCCCGGCCGGTGGCACGATTATGAATACAAAGATGTGAGTGCTTCAATATGTCAAGAATTCTTACGTTGTATCCGAAGCGGGCATCTCCTACGATCAGCTCTCTGTTTCCCCCCCCTTTCCTTATGAAGAAGTTGTCGCTTTTGGGCGCCATGGCACTCGCAACAGTTCTCGTGGCCTGCCAGGGCACCGTTTCCACCGATATGCCTGTTGATGCCGATGCTGCTGCATCTGTCAGCGCGATGATGGAATCTTCCTCCTCCGTTGATGCTATGGAAGTCTCCTCGTCTTCCGAGATGGGTGCCGCTATGGACGTCTCTGCTTCTGTTGGCACATCTGACGCAATGGAACAAGATGATTCCGCAATGTAATCGAGAAAGCCGTTTCTCATGAAACGACTCTTTCCGCTTTCGGCCGCACTGTTGCTTGCAGCCTGCGCGCCGCTCTCCTCGAGGCTGGAACCCGCCTCCACGTCCTTAGTGTCGTCGGAGGCGGGTTCTTCGATGTCGTCTTTTTCTAGTGAGAGTATTTCCAGTAGGACAAGTACGGGCTCTGCACGATCGTCGAGTTCATCCGCACACACTTCCTCTGTTCTGATGAGCTCTTCTTCGTCTGCCAGGTTGCGCAAGATCACGATCTCCGCGAAGAACTGGGCGTTCGTTCCGGATCGTATTACGGTGAAGAAAGGGGAGAGGATTCAATTGATCGTCCAGAATGAGGAAGGCATCCACGGCTTTGCCATTCCGGAGCTGCGGATCAATGAGCAATTGGATAAAGGGCAGATCATTGTCGTCGATCTTCCGACTGACAGAGTGGGCACTTTTGTGTTCCGTTGTTCTGTGCCGTGCGGTCCAGGGCATCAGGAGATGATTGGAGCCATCGTGATTGAATAACACCGTGTCTTCCAACATACATCCACGTTTTCGGCGATTCTCTTTAGGCATTCTTCATCTTGGTTCTGCGATCATTGTCTGTATACTTTTTTTCTTCAGCAGTCTTTTTCTCCACCATGAAACGTTTCGTTCTTCCCGTTGTGCTTCTCGCTGTGATCGGCGGCATAGTTTGGTATTTCCAGCCTTCAAAGAATCCCGATCCCAATCATACCCATGCGGATTTTTTGGTCTTCATGGAGGGTGAGCCCGTGGATTTTGCAAAAAACGAGTACATGTCCGGCAGTTCGACCGGTTCGCTTATGGACGATGATCATCTAAAGCACGATCCGTACTTCCATTTGCATGATGGGAATGGAAATGTGATTCACAGGCATAAGCCTGGCCTGGCCATTGGGAGATTTTTCCAGTCGATCGGCTTCACGATGACGAAAGATTGTTTCACACAGCCCGATAGCAAGCCGGTGTGCAACGAAGGGGCGAAGCGATGGCAGATGTTCGTGAATGGCACGGAACGGCCGTTTGATCCTGAATTTATCTTTGCCGATCAAGATAAGCTGCTCTTCACGTATGGTGCTTCCCGGGCTGCTATTCAGCGCGAACTGGGGGCGCTGAGTGATGATGCTTGTCTTTATTCGCAGACCTGCCGATGGAGGGGGAAGCCGCCGGTTGAAAACTGTATCGCCGACCCTGCAGTACCTTGTACCGAATAATGGCGTCCGGATGCGGATTGTGTATCATATCCTCATGAAGAACGATCACGATATGTCTGGCAATGGAGGCGGATCTTCGCAGAATGACACCGAGAATCTGCGTGCGCGTGTTGCGGAACTGGAGCAACAGGTCCAGGATCTGCAAAAATTCAAAGATCTTGCCGCTCGCGCACAAGCCGATCTGCAGAATGCTAAAAGCCGCATTGAGCGCGAAGGTGCTGACATTCGCCGCTTTGCCAGCGAACAATTGATGCTGCGCATTCTGCCGACGCTCGATAACTTTCAGCGGGCCTTCCAGCATGTGCCGGCGGAACTGGCCGTGCATGAATGGGTGAAAGGAGTGGCGGCGGTCGAGCAAGATCTCATGCGCCAGATGGCTGATGCCGGACTCAAGCGCATGCAATCGCTTGGTGAAGTCAGTGATCCTGCCCGTCACGAAGTACTGACCATGGGACCCGGCGAAGAAGGCAAGGTGACGGAAGTATTCGAGGAGGGGTATGAGTTGCACGGCAAAGTGCTCCGCCCCGCGAAAGTAAAAGTGGGAAGCGGACAATCATGAAAGAATATACTTCTGAAATTGCTCTCCTTTTTCCTCGAAGTTTTTGAACATACCGTAACTGGGTGAGGCAGTTGAGAGAAGGCAAATGCTCCCTTTTGGCGTGACTTTTTTCGCGATGCTGACGGCTTCCTGCATGGAGGAGGCGGGATGAAAGGCGATCTTATAGGAATCTATTTCTACTTCATTTTTCTCCCCCATCCCTACCCCTTCCCCGCTTTGGACCCTCACCCCCGGCCCCTCCCCCACGGGGGGAGGGGGGACGAGCGATTGTGTAATTTTTTTGAGAACATTTTGAATACTTTGCATCACCTCTTCATTTGTAAATCGTAGAATTCGTATGCCAGCAGTGGCTATGTTTTCTTCTTTGAGTGCATCCAGTTCTCGTTGATTTTTTTCTCGATGAATCTCACCGTCTACTTCGATTCCCAATCGAGCATCATGACAATAGAAATCAAGAATATTTCCACCTATTGGATGTTGGCGTCTGAATGGCATGCCTAGCTGATTGTTGCGGAGATGTTCCCAAAGCAGATCCTCAGCTTTGGTTGGCGCTTTTCTCATTGTACGTGCATGCTCTTTTAATTTGGCATTCAAAGGTTTTTTCGCCCACCGCTCGATTTCTTCATTGCTACCATCTCCCCTTTCTCCCCGTGGGGGAAAGGGGTGGGGGATAGGGGGTGAATCAGGGGGGCGATTGTGCAGTGCCTCTTCAACCGCTTCCTGCATCCTCGGCCCGCTCCCGGGAAACACGATCACCTGTTCGATACCCGACCCTGCGATGAACGCGCCGAATTCTTCAAACGCCAGGCCACGGTCTTGGCCTCCGAGGATTATGGTCTTCACGCGGTTGCCAAGCGCTTTGATCGCTGCCATGGCCGATTCCGGCGTGGTGGAAATGGCATCATCGATCCATTCGATGCCATGATGCATGCCGATCGCTTGCAGGCGGTGCGGAAGCCCCTCGAAACTCTTGATAGCATGTACGGCTTTGGCTTCGGGAATTTCCAGAAGTTGCGAGACGGTAAACGCGGCCGCGATATTACTGAGATTATGTTCGCCGATGAGCCGGATTTCCTCAATATTGACCGGAGAATCTTTGGCGCCGAAGGCGATATGGCGACCCGGACTTTCTTCCGCAATCGCCTGTGTTCCCTCAAATCCCTTGGCATATACGATGATGTCTTCAGGCTTTTGGAAGCGTGCGATGTGCGCTTTTGCATCAAGATACGCCTCAAGGCTTCCGTGGTAATCCAGATGTTCCGGAAAGAAGCTCGTGACCACCGCGATGTGCGGGCTTACGGCGAGATCCATCAATTGATAGCTGCTGAGTTCGTGTACGAAGATGGCTCCTTCCTTCATGTGCCCTACCAGATCCAGTGCGGGCTTGCCGATATTCCCGACGAGATAGACGTCTTTGCCGCCTGCTTTAAGAATTTCGTAGATCAATGAGGACGTCGTGCTCTTTCCTTTGGAGCCCGTTACACCGATGATCATCGCCTTTGCGTGCGCGGCAGCTTCAAAAAACAACTGTGTGCCGGTCGTGAGGCGGTCTTCGCGTTTCCATTTCTCAAAGAGAGGATGCGGTGGAATGCCGGGGGATTTAATGATCTTTGCAACGTGTTGCCTGTCGATCGTCTCCAGAAGTTTGCGACCGCTGATCAGGGGATAGTCGCCATGCTCAATGTCCGGATTCGCATCTGCAATTGTAATGGTTGCATCAGGCGCGTATGTCTCCAGGGCACGCAACGTCGCATGTCCCTCTTTGCCGAATCCGAGAATGCACACGTTCTTGCCGTTGAGGTCTGGGAGCAGCATGATCAAGCCCAGGGAATCAAGGTTCTATACTCCGATGGAACCGCATGTTCGGCAGCGGGCTGCAATAAACGTTCGACGACCTCTACGGGATTCTCAAAGGTTGCTTGCACTTCCTCCTCGAAGAGTTTCATGACCGGCGTCTTGGCGAATTCCCATCGCTCGTGCGCGAGATGCAGTGCCGCTTTTGTTTCTTCCGGTGTCCCGACGCACTCAAACGGCTTGTGACCGCTGATCCCCAATAATTCCCGGTAAAGCGGGAGCAGTGACTCATCTTCAAAAAGGTTGCCGCCGAAGATCTTCAGCAACGCCGGCTTTCCGATGAAGGCGCTCATTATTGCGAATGAGAAGGCACACTTGGGACATTTGCGGCACCAGCGCTCTTTGGATTTCTCTTTCACGATTTTCCAGTTCGCATTGCAGCTGGTAAACGTTTCGAAGTACTGCGGATATGCGCTGAGCATTTTTGCGATATGCAATTCACTGAGCGGGCGCAACAGGCTGAAGCAGGGGATGGTGGTGCCCACGGATTGCGTCAGGTACTGCTGCAGCGATTGTTCGAAGGCCAAGCTCTTGCTCCACTGATGATTGATCTCTTTGCCGAAGAGTTTAGTATTGCCTTCGCTCGCAGAACGTTCCGAGCTGAAAATGACCGCACGATGATTCGTCAGCATGGCGACGATGACCGAGAGGAAGGACAAGTATGCCGTAATAGGAATATGGCCATTGAGGGCGCCTTCCGCATTGAGTTTGAAGAGGTGGCCATCGAGATGCCGCTCTACGGAAATCAGCGGCAATCTTGCCGTGTGTGCTTGCTGGGTGATGAACGGATGCGTGCCCATGCGGAAAAGCGTTGCCGGGATTTTCGCTCTCTTGAGAAGTTCGATGGTGACGAGGGAATCTTTGCCGCCGCCGAGAGGAACGAGAACCGGTTGAGATGCATCTGGCGAATTGTTCTGTAGAGACGCAACATGCTGCCTCTCTACGGAGGGAAATCTGATCAATCCCCGGAAATCGATTTCATTCTTGTAAAAGAATTCCCCCAATCCGTTTTCATACACGTCATTCCAAAATTCTGCTTCTTGCGGAGTCAGTGCTCCGGATTTGATTTCTATGGTTTTCGGTAAACATGTTTTGTAGTAACTGATGCCGCCGATGAGATGCAGTGCAAACAGGGCGCAATCAAGCGCGGGATTGTCCGCGGAGATCTTGCTATCCAGAAATGGTAGCAACAGTGTTTCGGTAAACGTGACCTCTCCATCAAGGCTGTAGTGCAGTTCGATCTTTTTCGCCTGCGGGTCAAAGCGATAAGACTCGAAGATAAAACGCTCGTAGCTCTTCATGGAGGCAGTATAGCAGGTTTTCGCTTGCGGAAGCTCCTTTGCGAAAAATCCTCCAGTCGCGGGACTGGAGGGGGGCTGTTCGTTCAGGCGAGTATCGGTTCGGTTTCTTGTGGTTGAGTTGCCTGCCGGCGCTTTGCGTGGAAATTGCGGAGCTTCTGACTCAGCTCCTTGGTGGTCAGGGAACGCGTGTAGCCGTCGGTCGTCCGCATGATGACGCCTTGCACGCCTTTGCGGTTCAGGATCCGGATGAAAGATGCGAAATCTTCCTCCGGGACATGGAGTTCTCCATGCTCCCGAGCCGTTCCTTCATCTTCGATGATCACCCACCGGTTGGGGATCATGGGGTCGGGGTTGGTAAGATGATGGCGGTTGCCCGCTTCGAAGAGCGACGGCGTCGCGTCCATCATGATCACGTAATACGTCCGCATGACCTTCCTTTCCTATTCTGACGCGTGAGAACGAACAATCTCAGCAAACGCTTGCTGAGATGCACTGTATATAAGAGGGAAGAAATGCTGTCCAGAGCCACGATTCCAAGAATACGGAGCCCAACGAAGGGCTCCGTGCGGATCGAGATCATTCTTCAGAAGCCTCTTGCTCCGATTCTTCGCGCAGCTCGCGCTTGTCAGCCGCAGGACGGGGTGCTGCATTCAGCATCCCGGAGCAGCGATTGCATTCCATGGTGTGTTGCAGACTGTCGCCACTGAGCGCGGCTTGGCCGCTCACCAGATTGTGAAAATGATGATGGTCCAGGCACATGGGGGATATTTTGCGAGGAGTCTGTGCTTCTTTTTTCTGCTCCTGCTCCCGCACTACATGGAACGCCCACACGACGAGCATCACGAGACAAAAACCCGCGATGGCGATCATGAAGATTGTCACGGCGAATGCCATTGTCCATCCTCCTTCTCTGAAGGATCGTTCTCGAAACGGGGGAACTGTAGGATCTTTTCCTTGCTTAAAAAGGGTGTTGGCGAAATTTGCATCTTTGCAAGCAACATTGTATTTTATCAAAGCGTTTTTTCACACTCAACAGTAACGGAGATTTCTGCCATGCAGAACAGTCTCGAAGTCGGTCCGCTCAAACTCACGTTTCATCGTACGTGCCGCGTCCCGGAACTCTCGCCGCTCGGTAAGCCTAATGCCCTGCCCCTCAGTCTTGGGACGTTTCCCATTCTGAAGGCAT
Source organism: uncultured Candidatus Peribacteria bacterium (assembly GCA_964448615.1). Classification (GTDB taxonomy): domain Bacteria; phylum Patescibacteriota; class Gracilibacteria; order Peribacterales; family Peribacteraceae; genus CAYUWH01. Next base: position 12,776 of record CAYUWH010000007.1, on the reverse strand, counting down.
CTGCACTCGGCGATCGCCGGCCGGAAGAGTTTCACCCGGAGAGCTACCTCATCCCGATCTGGACGCGTGAGGCACTCTGGATCAGCTTCGCCGTCGCTGGCGATCCCATTGCCGTCAGCATCGGTGCCGGCAAGATCAACGCCGTCACCGGCAAGATCCTCGACGCGCGTCTCGTGAATGACGCGGATCACCCGCAGAGCTACCTCGTCGCTCCGCCGCAACCCTGGATCGACGGCTTCAAGACTGCCGACGGTACCGTCCGTCAGTTCGTGGCGGTGAAGCTGGGTTCGGGCGAGACCGTCGAAGGCCAGCTGACCGGCAAAGAAGAAATCGGCGGGCTGCAGTTCGGCGTGCATCTGCCGAAGCTCGATCTCCTCACCGTCTCCCCGCCGCGCGCGCATCGCTCGTACGAGGATGATGATGAGTTGGTGGGTATGATGCTGCCGCTTGGTCCTGGCCCCGTACTGCGTGGAAACAGCCGGGATCGTGCAATGTCCACCGCCTCCACTCGGATGGGTCTCGGCGCGGGCGGGCAGATCGTGCAAAAGATCTACGAGGACCCGTACGTGAAGTTCTCCGGCAAGCGCGCCGACGAGATCTGGAACGAGATGGCCGGCTTCAAGAGCTTCGTGCACCTCGTGCACGGCAGCGACTGGGAGGCGCTCACTGGACAGAAGGCCCCGCCGACGCCGGTGACGTACGCGGCCTACCAGAAGGCCGGCATCCCGTGGGTCACGCTCTACGATGCCGACTACACGGACGTCCAGGCGTCCGCGGAGCTGAGCGTCGTCGTTCCGGTGTCCGGTGAACCGAGTGCTCACTTCGAGGAGAAGCCGAGCACCCCGGATGAGAAGACGGAAAATCTGTGGTAGTCCTCGGATTGCCACGCATGCCCCTCGCGAGAAATTGCGAGGGGTGTTTTTTTGTTTGGATTGATGGTGACCAGGGAATCTCACATTACTTCATTCTCAGCCAAGAGACGCAGCGGAGTCACTTTGACTAATTGACAATAATGGTGATAAGTGCCAATATTGAGTCCGATCCCTAGGCCGATCCTTAACAGGAGGGTAAAACTGTGCGAACTGTAAAAGTGCTGGTGTTGGATGACACCGCTCAGGGTCATCTGCCCATGCTGCATGATCAAGGCGTGAGATTCGAGGTTATTCAATACGGCTCGATCGCAAAGCTGACCGCGTACCAAGTCTCGGAAGGAGAACTCGAGGACGTGGCGAGCATGACCGAGCGTAAGGCGGTTGACCTCGTCGTGATCGGGAATAACACGGGGGTGGGCGTGCAGAAGGCACGGGCAGTTGCTGAAGCGATGAGGCCCATGACCGTCGTGGTCTGGAACTTTTACTGCAAAGGCGATGAGGAGCCGTACGCGGCTCTGGGCTTCAAACACTTCTGCTCCCGCAGTGACCTCCGAAAGATTGTCCCGACTGTGCTCGGTCTGGGGCAGTGATTACTTGTGACCATTGCTTGGAGTAATCATCCAAGCCAGCCGTCTAGCGGAAAGACACTGCCCCTCGCGAGAAATTGCGAGGGGTGTTTTTGTATGTATAGATTGATGGTGCCGAAGGAGGGAATCGAACCCTCACACCTTGCGGTACACGATTTTGAGTCGTGCGCGTCTACCAATTCCGCCACTTCGGCAAGCGTAATGGCCTGTCGGCCATAGCTCTTCGCAAAGAGCGAAGGTAGACAGATTCTACCCGTTTTTTGCTCTGTGCAAAGCGATCACTTACAGCTCGCTACTTGCCCCCGCTGAGCTGATCCGTCCCGCAAAGGCTGGTCCGGCGATTTCTTCCAATGGATTCATGATCGCGCGATTATTGCCCAGATACAGCAGGATCACGTTTCCCGTGTGATAGAAGTGCGGCATGCCGACCCACGAAACCGTCTGGTTTCCGATGGTGCTTCCATCTCGCGATACGGATCCGACATCCGCCGAGGCCGCTGCTTCATCCGCATATTCATACACTTGTACGGTCTGGCCGTTCACGCTGAGCGTGTAGCCGGTCGCATTAGGGAAAGGGGATTGGTCTTCCGGGGTGAGCGAGGCGATGCGAACCTGCAAATCTTTGGCACGCAGGGCATTGGCGACTCCTCTGGTGCCTTCTCCTGCATCGATGTCCGGGGCCAGTGAGGAGGAATTCGAAGAAGTTGCCGAGAGGTTGCCCGTGCCCGTTGTATCCGTATTGGTGACGCTGCCTGCACAGGCGGCAAGTGCGAGTGTTGAAAGTGTAATGGCGATGGAGCGAGTGGAGATCATAAAAGGGGAGAAAGTGTCGGGTCTCATGACGGATGACTCGAGCACTTATGGCAAAAATTACTCCCTTGCTTGGTTCATACGTTTTTACGGCAGATCGTGTATTTGACTAAAATAGTATTTTAGTATATAATGATCAGTAAACACCTATACACACTTCCTCCTTCTTCTATGAAGAACCAGTCACAGAACACGCCGTATTATTCGGCAACGTTTGCGTTTGCCTTTCTGGCGTTGGTCAGTCTTACCGGCTCTTCCGGGTTGGCACAGCTCAGTGATGCGCCCTACTGTCGCGATACTGATGGCGGCCGCAATTACTATAAGGCCGGTACCGCCACCGAAGGGGATGCCGGATTAACCGATGCTTGTTTGCCCGATGGCTCCATTCGTGAATACTTCTGCACCACCACTGGAAAGCGCAACGTAACGCTCACCAGCTGTCCGATCGGTTTCCGCTGCCAGGAAGGTGCGTGCGTCTCGGGCACTATTCCTTCATCCGCGGCAGATGAAACCGTTGTCAGCGGATCTTCTACTGAACCAGTCGGTTGCACCGATAGCGACGGCGGTCGTTTCCCGTCCATCAAAGGAACGACGATTGATGAAAAAGGTGAGCGTGCAGACTCGTGCATTTCCAAGACTGCCGTCAAAGAATATTACTGTTCCGGCGTGCGCATGCGCTCGGCAACCGTGATCTGCAAGAGAGGATCGGTGTGCCGCGATGGTGCGTGCGTGAAGCGCTAAGAAGGCATATTACCGCCGGTCATCCTTTCGGCTGCCGAGTCAGCTTAGGACGGAGACCGGCTTTTTGTTGCGCCATGCGCAATGCCTCATTCGCTTTCGTCAGCACCTTCTGTCCTTCTTCCGCGGTGAGGGTGGAGGGCAGTTCGTACACACGATCGAGCAATTTTCCTTCCAGGGGCCAAGAGCCCAGATGCTTGAGTGCCGGATCATCCAAGGCATCAGTTGTGTAAAAGACGTGCGGACCGGAAGCCGGTGCATGCAACAGGCCGCGTACTGTGATCAGCAACACATCTTTTCCTTCCGGCGTTTCTAAGATAGAGCAATAACACGTGTACGTACGCTTCGGGAGTCCGGCAGAACTGCCGCGACGCAGTTGCTCTAAGAGGGGGCAGAGTTCCTGTGCTTCGATGGATACGGTCCGCAACTGCAGCGCGGTGCGCTGTGTTGAGCCCAACAGTGGCGATTCTTGCAGTGTGCACGCGAATAAGAGTTCCGGGCCTTTTGTGATCTTCAGGACATCCTGTGCATAGTCGAGACGATGTGCGTAAGGGGTGGCGACTGGCGCAAGATCTGGTTGCTGCAAGATGGATTGCGAAGATTCTGCCTGTTCCGGTTGCTGCTCCTGTGTCGGAGAGTTGTTTATGCCAAGAAGGAGTGCGATGCTCAATGTCGTGGCCCCTGCAAGAGTCGCGATGATGCCGTGATGTGGTTTTGGAACACTTGAGAGGCGATTGCTATACGCGTCGATGGCTTGCAACGGGGAATCGGCGGAGCACTGTTTGATTTTTTCCCATCGTGCTTGCCATTCTTGCAGTGTGCATCGCGGTGCGATCAGTGTGAGCAGACGTTCTTGGATTTGCCGCGCAGTCGGGCGCATATGAGAAGCACTCTCGAAGGTCAGCATATCGCGCAAGATGCCTGCAAATCCGTCGTGGAGCTTCGGACATCGCTCAATCTGCTGCTGAATATGCGCATTGAAGATCTCTTCGCATTCATCCGGATCTGCGCCTAACACACGCAGCCACTGTGCTTCGCGAAAAAGAGGAGCACCGCTGGCCCATTCGTACCATGTCGCGCCGAGTGAAAAGATATCTCCCGATGGATCGCGTGTGATGGCGGAGCCGATATGCCGAGGATCAAGAAAACCATGTGTGCCGATCGTTTGTCCTTCACAGGTGATGCGCGTGGCCGATGTGGCGCTGTCACGCGCGAGTCCGAAATCGATCAGCCATGATTGCCAGGGGCCTTTCTCTTCTTCTCTGCCAAAGAGCAAGTTGTCCGGCTTGATATCACTGTGCACGATGCCCTGTTCATGCAGTTCTGCAATCAATCCCGCTTGTTCCATGCAGCAGTGGAACAGGAAAGGAGTCGAGAGCGGTTCCTGCTTCTGTTGTTGCAGTGCACGCCATGAGATGCCTTCGATCCTTTGCATCAGGATAAATGGTGTTTCTTCGTACATGCCCATCGCTTCAAAGCGGGGGATGCCCTTCATGTCGAGCATCGCAAGGATGCGTGCTTCCGTACGCAAGCGTTCAATAGAAGAATGCACACGTTCAGGTGCGCTAGCTTCCGCGTGGAGGAATTTTCCCGCCAGAGTCTCAGGATGCCCCTCCAATCGCACCGTCCATACTTCTCCGAATCCGCCTCGCCCGATCCGTTCGCCAAGGGCGATAAGACGCCCGTCGGGGAGGGGAACGATGGGAGGAACAGGTGGGTCGTTCAGCAGAATGCGTTGCATCCAGGATCGAATATCTCCGACAATTGATTCCACACGCACACGTTCTTGTGTCGTCAGATGATTGAGAAAAGAAGAAGGCGGAACATCAATGGTGGATGCGGGAGCGGGGTGCATGGGGCGAGAAAAGGAAGTGTCCCATTAGGCCAGAGTGCCGAGTGTTTGTGTGATGTTGCACTGCATAATCTTTTGGCGAGTCGCGTTCTTGCCCAGCACAAAGCGAAATTCGAGGTTCCATTCGTGTGTGGAACCTCCACATCTTTTGTTTCCGAAAGACTCTTTACCAGCCATGATTCTCTCCGTACTCTGCACCCATGTTCGACACTGCCATTATCGGTCTCGGGTGCGCCGGGTACACCGCCGCCGTTTACGCGGCACGCTATAAACTGAATGTCTTTCTCGTGGGAGCCGAAGCGGGCGGATTGGGAAACACGGCTGCCGAAGTGGGCAACTGGCCGGGCGAGATCGATATCACGGGTCCGGATTTGATGGAAAAGTTCAAGAAACACGCGGAGAGTTTCGAGAACGTGACGTCCAAAATCGCGCGTGTCACCAAGATCGAAAAAGGAGACGGTGTGTTTTCCCTTCACCTTGATGATGGCGAGAACGTCGAAGCAAAAACGGTCATCTTCGCGATGGGTTCCAGCAAGCGGCATCTCGGTGTGCCGGGCGAAGAAGAATTTTCCGGAAAAGGCGTGACGTACTGCGCCACGTGTGATGCGTTCTTCTATCGCAATAAAGTCGTCGCGGTGATCGGCGGAGGGGATAGCGCCGTCGAAGGTGCCGCAATCGCGGCGCAAGTTGCCAAGCGGGTATACCTCATTCATCGCCGTTCGGAATTCCGGGCGGAGCCGTATTGGGTCGATCGCGTAAAGGCGAAGGAAAACGTGACGATGGTGCTGGAGAATACGATCACGCAGATCAATGGTGACCATGGTTCGACGGAGCTCACCACAGGGAAAGTCGCAAGCATTACACTGGGTTCTCCCTTCGAAGGCAGTACGACGCTGGCTGTCGACGGCGTGTTCATCGAAATCGGGGCGGATCCCGCCACCTGGCTGGCCAAGGAAATCGGCTGTGCAACGGATGCGAAGGGGTATCTGGCGGTGGATGCCGGCATGCGGACCAACGTTCCCGGGGTCTTTGGAGCGGGGGATATTACCAATGGGAGTAACTACTTTGCCCAGTTCACCACGGCTGCGGGCGAGGCGGCAGTGGCGGCTAATAGCGTGTTTAACTTTTTGCAATCGGGGCATTAGACCCTTCCAAACGTTTTGGTAGCGGACCTTACGTAAGGTCCGCTACCGCCCTGCGGGGCTGCAAAATCGACTTGCGTCCTGTTCAATTCTCTGTAAAATCAGCCAGCTATGCCTCGCGGAAAGCGCACCGTTTACGGCCTGTACTGCAAAACCGACAACATGCGGATCGCTTCCGTGCGGTTTCATCGTCAGAATTCCAAGGGCGTCGGTGCAAAGGACAATAAGCTCATGAAGTATTGTCCGGGATGCAAGGCACGCGTGGAAATGAGTATGAAGGAAGAAAAGCACAGCTCCTGACCAAGTGTGGTTGGCGCAAAAGAGGATGGTGTCATTTTTTTCGTACGCTATAGTACGGCCGTGCAACCAGATGTTTATCGTATTGCGGCCTCGGTCGTTCTGCTGAAACCTGCAAAAGAAGGTGCATCTTCGGATGATTATCAATTTTTGCTCTTACATAAGCCGCGGAAAAAAGATGCGTGGCAATTTCCGCAGGGTGGATGCGAGCCGGGAGAGATTATCCGTGAGGCTGCCCTTCGTGAGCTCCATGAGGAAGCGGGCCTGGGCGACGTGACGTATTTGGGAGAGAGTCAGCGGATTTATCAGTATGATTTTCCGGCATCCTTCCGGCGCTTTCGTCCGGACCACGTGTGCGGCCAAAAAATTCATTTCGTCTTTGCACTCACCACTGCCGATGCGCAGGTGAAGGTGGATGCCAAGGAGATCGATCGCTACAAATGGGTGTATCCCGGACAGGTGTCAAAATTTGTGAAACGCAAAGAATATCTCTCGCTGATGCATGACTTGATCCGTGAAGCAAAAGAGAAGCTGCCTGCCTGATACGGTGCGTGATGGTATCCTGTATGTCCTGTGCGTGTTCTTCGCCTCTCCCTCGAGCAGTTTCGCAACTACGCTTCGTGCGAAGTGGAGTTGGGTATGGCGAACATTCATCTCTTTCGCGGAGCAAACGGCAGCGGAAAAACCAACCTGATCGAAGCGCTCTCGTTGCTCTCCCTTACAAAATCCTGTCGCGGTCGTGATGATCAGGATCTGGCCCGTTGGGGATCGACGTACTATCGGGTCCGGGGAACCGTGGAAAATGATCAGGGTGAACAATCGACGTTAGAAGTGGTGAGCGAAGTCTCTCCTCGGCGGAAGAAAGCATGCTTCGTGAACGATGTGAAAGTTTCGCTCTCGCAGATGGTGGGGAAACTGCCGACCGTCACATTTTTACCGCAGGATCTTGAGCTCTTTACCGGGGCGCCCGCCGAACGCCGCCGCTTCATCGATCAGCTGCTTTGCCAAATTTCTCCTGCATACCTTTCCTCCCTTTCGTCGTACCAGAAAATCGTGCAGCAACGGAATGCACTCTTAAAATCTATCGCAGACGGATCGCAGCAAACCGATGTGCTGGACTTGTGGGATCGTGAGCTGGCTGCAAAGGGGAGCGGTATCACCCTGGCGCGCCTGGAATTGCTCGAGACCTTGAATGCGACGTTTTTGCAAGAACTCCAAAGCCTTGGCGAGCAGTGGACCGAGGCGCAGTTGCAGTACATGCGTGCTACCTCGCAGCGTGATCAGCCTTCGATCGAAGCGGAATTGCGCGAATTGCTGGAGAAGCACCGCGGTCGCGATGTGGCCATGGGGTCCAGCAGCATCGGGCCTCACCGGGAAGACTGGGGGGTCGATATCAACGGTCGTTCGTTGTCCACCTTCGCCTCACGCGGACAGGAGCGCGTTGCCGTGCTGGCGCTGCTTTTCTTGGAAGTGTCGTTCCTCGAACTGCGCCGCGGCGAAAAGCCCGTCGTGTTGCTCGATGATGCATTTTCAGAGCTTGATGATGCACACCAGCGATCGCTCTTGGAGACGCTCAAAGCATATCAGGTGATTCTGACGGCGGTGCGCATGCCGCCGGATGCTCGCAAAATTCAGGAGTGGGAAGTGAAAGAGGGCGGTATTACATGCTTGCCGTAGGGGAGACGCCATCAGTTTGTTTAGATTTTCATGATTTCCCGTCGCATCAATGATCCATACACCGCCAGTGCCAGCGCATCCGCGGCGTCATCCGGAGTGGGAATAGCGGGAAGATTCAGCATCTGTTTCAGCATGGATTGCACCTGCAGCTTATCGGCGCCGCCGTCCCCGGTTATGCCGAGTTTCAGTTGGAGCGGCGTTGCTTCCACCACCTCGCAGCCGAATTGTGCAACCGCCAACATGAGGGCTCCACGGGCCTGCGCGACATCGATCGCGGTTTTGGCATTGGTTGCGAAAAAAAGTTTCTCGATTATCACGAGTGCCGGGCGTTCTTGCTGCAATAATCCCGTCAGATCGTGATGTAATTCTTTGAGGCGTTCTGCGAGAGGGGTATGAGCAGGGGAGGTGATGGTCAGCCAATCAGGGTTTCCCAGTTTGCCCCCTGGAAGCGCATCGATCAGCCCGATGCCGACGGTGGCCAAGCCGGGATCTATTCCCATGACGCGCATAGGCGTATCGTAGCGTTTATTGGGTTTTCCCGCACGGGCGGACGGTAGGCAATATGGCTATTTTCTGCTATACTATCAAGAAACATGCACATCAACCCCTTTGCGCGCAGCGGGTCCAAAACCGCCCATCGGACGATGGTGGCATTGCCGGTTCTCTTAGGAATTTGTGTATTGTCGCTGCAAACCGTGTGGTCCTTCCGCGCGGATGTCCTGACTGCGGACTCCGCTCCTTCTTCGGAGAGGGGAATCGTCTTGCCATCCGGTGGTCGCGCCTTTGTGATGCCTGGCGCTTCGTTTGATCTCTCCGTTCCTGCGGTACTCGATGGTGAAGTATTACTCGCGCATGCATCCATGAGTACGCTTCATGCAGGTTCGCTCGAGTTACAAGGCTGGCACGGTGGATTCAGTGTAACCAAGCACAATACCAGCACGACGATTGCCGCTCTCAGTACGCCAGTCCTCGTGCAGCGCGAAACGGAGCAGTTGCTCGTTCCGATCGGGATGCAGGTACGTCTCGATACTGCAGAACAACATCTTGGCATCGATCTTCTCAAGCCGCTTCCTGAGTTTTACCTCCGTGAGCGGTTGCAGAAACTTGGTGCTCTTCCGCCGCTGACCTTCTCTGAACCGGTGACGATGCAGCCGTTGCCGCTTCCGGAATTCTTGGATGTCTTGCGTCTTCCCAGTGCGGAAATGCGCAATGAAGAGGAAGTGACCCATGCGCGCCTTGTCGCATTCTTCCAGGCCTTTGCCGACCAGGATAAAAACGCCGTGCAATCGTTACTGCTCGATCCCCAAACTGTTCAGGCATTGCAAAGTCCTGCCGGTATCGCGATGATGCCCGACTTGGCGGTGCTTGCACTTGAGAGTTCGATGCAAGGCGTACTGATGCCCTTTTTGCTTCAACACCAAACACTGTGGCTTCTCGCATCGCTGCATCCCGCATTGCGCGATTATGTCTGGGTGACTGCGACGGATGCTACTCCTGATGACGCGCTGCGTCTTGTGCGTATCGGTGCAGTGCCATTGTCTGATCTCTTGCCTCAGGCACTTTCTGCGCTTGCGGTGCAAGGCTGGAAAGAAGAAACGCAGTCCTATCTGCACGCGCATGAAGACCAAGCTCCAAAGATGTTGGATGAGCTGCTTCTCGTGTGGGCCGATGTCGTGATGCGGCAGACACAGGCGGCATTGCCGGAGCGCGTGCAACGCTATGCGGTTGCATTGGCGGAGATTGCTGAGCCCTTCCGAGAGTCTCTGAGTACTGAGAGCCAGGCGTTGCTTGAGCAGATTGCAGCATTACCGACGCAGCTTACGGACGTGCGATTCGAGGTCAGCTCTTCTTCTGCAAATTCGAGAGTGACTTCTTCCGAGAAGGAACGGGTCATCGGAGTCGGGGAATACGGTCAGGGAAAAGAGACGGCCCTTGCTGCATTGCGTAGTGCGGGCGGCATGGAAACCGAGCAAACGTCCGTGACGGCGCTTGGCGGGCAAACAGTACGTGTGATTGGCATGATGTTTGCGACGGCTCAGGGTGATCAGGCTTTTTCGTTCGTCTTTGATGCCGGTACCAGCGAAGTCCGTGACATCGTGAAAGATGGAAAAGTGCTGCCGTATCCGCTGACGCTTGAACAATTTGTGAACTGGTTAAAGAGCGAATAAAAAAGACCACTCCGTAGAGTGGTCGAATGTTTCGTGCTCAGGATGCGAGGAGCTTTTCGCGCATCGGGAGGCCGACGAAAGTGTTGGTCCAGAGCAGGATGGGCTTTCCTTTATAGAGGATGGTGATTTGTCCCGGTGCGATCATGGTCAGAGACTGAATATCCATGAGTCGCAGCTGCGTGAGTTCTTCCGGGTGTGGCTCCCACTTGTTGCCCTCACGAGGCTTGCGAAGCATCCAGTTGTAATGGATGAGAATCGATCGATCTGGAAACAGCATCACTTCCTTGATCTGCCCACGGACGAGTGCTCCGTGGACACTGTGTTCGATCTGTCCGCCGGCAAGCGGAAGCGTGAGAACCGCTTTCAGGCTCATGGGCATTCCTTTCTGTGGTTCCTGAGACATGAAGATGCTCCTCGATGTGAAAGACGCGGTTGAAACCTGAACACGCCGCGTACTGTATTCCGTTCGGTTGGCATGTCAATTTTTGGTGTCATCGTCTGGTATGATCAGATGCATGAATAGCACTCCGCAGCCTCTCGTGGGAATTATCATGGGGTCGCAATCCGATTTGGAGGTCATGCAGCAAAGTGCGAGGATGCTCGAGCAGCTGCAGATTGCGTTTGAGAAGCGCATTATTTCCGCACATCGCACGCCGGAGATGGTCCATGAGTATGCGTCGACTGCTCGAGAGCGTGGTATTCGCGTCATTATCGCAGGAGCCGGAGGCGCGGCGCACTTGCCAGGGATGCTCGCCGCTTCCGTGGACAGTCTGCAAGTGCATGCAGTGCCGATCCCTTCCACCATCCTGAATGGTATCGACTCTTTGCTTTCCATCGTGCAAATGCCGAAGGGTATTCCTGTCTGCACGCACGCGATTGGTATTCCCGGTGCCATCAATGCCGCGCTCGCCGCCGCCGCCCTCGTTGCAGAAACGCATCCTGCAGTATTACAAGCGTTGCGTCTGTACCGTCAAAAACTCCGTGCAGCGGTGCAGGAGGCGGATAGGGGTATGCAGGGGGAGTGAATGGTGGGCGATGTACTGGTGGTTACAAAACTCGGCACTTCTTATTCGTAATCCCGATCAAAATTGAAAAACGACATGAGTTGCATGATTTCGGGTCGTATCAGAGGCGGGTTGGTGTGGTGTATGTGGATGAAATAGATATGGCTTCTGCTGGCCAAGCTTCTCTTTCTATCCATTAGTGCGATCAAGGGGATAGATACGGCAAGTGGTTCCTATTGATCGCACTGGCTTTTCATTTCAAAGGAGAATCTGTATTTCTGGTTTAGCTTGGGAATAGACTGCAAAGATGTGCAGCCCCTCGTAAACGTCCATAGTGCTGATTCCTTGAAGGCATTGGCTTACGATCTCCTCAATTTGAATGCGATATTTTTGATAGGTATCAATATCAAGAATCTTAAATAAAGTGACATGAGAGACGAATGGAAATTGATTATCCACAACGGCATTTCTCTTAAATTGTGTGGCCAATTGTTTGTGCAAAGCCACTAGCAACTCGTTCTCTGACTTTGCATAGAGAAGCACCTCCTTTCCATCTCTTTTAAAATAACCAAAGCCATTAATTGAAATTGCATAATTATCCCCATTGTCTCGATGGGCAGCTACGAAGTCTTTGAGGGCAGTAAGCTCTTCTGCAGGGATATCGGATTCAAAATAGTATAGCGTCGTATGTAATGAAAGAATGTTTTGCAGCTCGATGCACTCTTTAAGGCCATTCTCCTGCAAAAATTGTTGAAGCTGCACAAAGAGATCCGCAAAGGCTTCGCTTTTTAATTTGAAGCCGATGAAGTGCGAGGTGCGTTTGAGCTTCATAAAATCTTACGAAAGGTATTCCTCCATGCCTTCGCTAAGTAATGTAACTGCCCGTTCAATATCTTCATAGCGTATCTGCGAGCAGGCCAGTCGAAAATGTATGCGATTATTCTCTTTGAGGAAGTAGATATTGCCTGGCACAAAGGAAACTCCTTTGGATAAGCAGACAGTCTGCAGCTCTTTCGTATCAGCGGCTTTTGAACGAACCTTGCCCCAAATAAAGAAGCCTCCTGCTGGTTTTACGAGATCCACATGCTCTTCTATTCCTGTTTCCTCGATGCACTGAAGGCACTTTGTCATTTTACTTTTAATCATGGCGGTATGAGTCGTGACAATCGAAGGCAATTGCTCTTGCTCAAGCGCTTTTAGGCATACTCCTTGTGTTAAAAGATTCGGGCTCGAAGTAGTGTACTTCTGAACATGGGCGACTTGTTGTATCAAATCCTTGTTCGCGATCATGTATCCAATCCTCACGCCTGGGAAGAATAATTTGGAAAAACTATTGATGCAAAGTCCGAGCGCATTGCTAAGTTACGCAGCCAAGAGCGCCCCATAACGCTCGACGTAGACGAATGGCTAGAACTGATGAACAGGCTCTCTACTCTGTGGAAAGATGCCAAGCTACCTCAGAAAAAGAAAATCGCCCGATCCGTGTTCCTAGAACTGGTGATCGAGAATGGGAAATTGGCTTCATACAAGTGCAAAGATGCGTACAAGGCACTTGAGAAGGCTAACTTGGATAGTGATGGTGGGCGATGGCTGATTTGAACAGCCGACCTCGACATTATCAGTGTCGCG
>CAYUWH010000006.1:24692-47113 GCA_964448615.1 uncultured Candidatus Peribacteria bacterium | reverse complement strand
AGGTATACGAAAAACCCTGAACCACTCGACCCTCTGGGGTCTCGGGTTCAGGGCATGGGCCCCGCATCACGGCGGATTCGGGGAAATTGAAGAGGGCTTTTATCTTCGCCGCCCGTCTGTGGGGCGGTCGATGAGCATCAGCCGAGGAAGTTTCGCACCTCCTCCATGGGTCGAGTCGCCATGTGGAAAAGTAAAGAATCCCTTCTTGTCGGACTTGCGTGATCGGGCGCAGGCCAGTTTAGAAGATCGCCCACAGACGATACAGCGGAACCGGACACCGAGACGTTCGGCGATGGCATTGATCGCATCAGCCGCCTCGCGCTTCTTCTCGTAATCGTCGTCGAATGAATTCTCCTCATTCGCTCCGAGCCACGCCTTGAATTGCTCACAAATAGGCCGGAGCGCCGGGTCGATGGCAGCTAGCATGGAGGCGAGAGGATCTTCTTCGTTCCTCGCCAGTGAGGTCGCTTCTTTCGTTGGCTCAGCGATGATTTTCGCCATATCCGTTCTCCACGTTGTGAGGGATCAACACCAACCAGACCATAACAGAAACGGCAAATTCCTCAAGAGACTACGAGCCGTTACGCATGACCCACTACCATTTCTTCAGGCTGCAGCTGATCCGTATTGATCTGCAATAATTCAGAATCATCTGTCGTTTGCGATGACTCATCACGTTGAGCCAGAGCATCTGCAATCGCAGCGTGATATTTTTTGCAGAAATGCAGGCACTTATCTTTTTTCGGTTTGCGCGGAGAGAATTCAAAGCCCCGCAAGCGCGCCGCGAGATGCTGCAGCACGGCATTGTGCTCCCAACAAAGATCATGACCGGCATGAGACGCATGCCAACGAATGATCGTCTCCAAATATGCACAATGCGCCCGGAGAAGTTCGGTCTTCCCTTCTTGCAAGCGCCCGTCATAGAGATCGGGGACGGGGAAATCTGGAATGTCGAATGATGCAACCAACATTTGGCTTTGCTGTTTCTTTTGCCGCTCTTTGAAATCATGCGAGTTCATGATCGCATCGCATCTGAAGATATCTCTTCCCTCTTGATACGGCATGGGCGGCTGCTCTTCGAGTGGAATCAAAAAACTTTTCTGTTGATGCTGAAAACACTGTTCGCGGAATTCCCCTTCCTCAGGCATCGAAGCAAACGGGAAGCGAATGGGTTCTCCGGGCAGCACGCTCCAGAGCTCCTCGTCCAATGCGGGTGTCCAAACGCCTTTTCTGCATTTCATCCAATGATGATCAAGGGCATTCCAAAGCAGCTGAAGCCGTTTGAATAACAGCTGCTCTTCTTGTTCCAACCCCACATCAGGAGACGCAACTTCTTCGAAAACAGATTGCTCGAGACTCATAACGAGGGAAGATCGGCACCATCTAGCGCAGGGATGGGATGATGCTCATGCGCAACATCGGCATGAACCTCTCCTGCCGCATCGCGCGGGCCGAGCAATACAAGATTTTCAATTACGATTTCCGTGCGGAAAATTTTACTGCCTTCGGGCCCGTCCCAGCTGCGCGTTTTCAAATATCCTTCTATATACAGAGGCTTCCCCTTTCGCACGCTCTGTCCGCAGAATTCCGCGAGCCCGCCCCACGCGACCAAGTTGTGATACTCCGCGAGACTTTGTTTTTCTCCACTCTGATCTTTCCACACACGATTCGTTGCCAGCCCAAACGTGCACACCGCCTGACCGTTCGCAGTGCTCTTCAGCTCAGGATCACGCGTGACATTTCCCAGCAGAATAACCTTATTGACGGATTTCATGCGGCGGGCAGGGAGGAGGTACTCATCGCGCTTGATGAGAATAATCGAAACAGAACGGCACTTCCAGAAACACCCTGTGCATTTCGGTGGCTTCTGTGGTTAAACGATCTTCCGCAGAAGACACGCAGCTGCATGTGTCTACGGAACCAACAAAAACCAAGCATAACCCTTGACAAAATATTCAAAATGCATTTAATGGCGCCGCTCTGGTCACTGACATCACCCAGCAGAAAGGGAGAGCTGCACATGCTCACTACCACCAAGCGCGCGTTGATCCTCAACGAACAGATCGAACGCCCGAGCATTCTCGATCCGCTCATGAACTCGGGCATCGACTGTACGGAACTCACGGACGCAACGGAGTGCGCCCGGCTGATCCGCGACAGCGAGCGTTTCGATCTGGTGCTCCTGTACCTCGACAATCAGCGACGTCACTTCGTCGATGTCTGCGGCATCCGCTTCGTGCTGGAACCGCAGGAAGCGCGCCCCGATCACTTGATCATCTGCGCGCCGGCACCGTTCCGCTCGTCGCTCGATGACCTGTTCAAGGATCTCGGGCAGTACCGGCATGTCAGCCACTTGCCCGTCGTCCGGCAGATTCTGCAGGAATGCGAGTACATCGGCTGACCACCAGCAAATCCCCCTTGCAATCGCAAGGGGGAAGTTTTAACCAACACCCTCATCCGCCCCGCCGAGCGGGGCACCTTCTCCCGCTTTGACCCCCTATCCCCAACCCCTTTCCCCCACCCTTCGGCTTGCTCAGGGCAGGCGGGGAGAAAGGGGCTTTATCGTAGTACGTGTGAGAACACGTTCGTCCCCTCTCCCTGTGGGAGAGGGGCAGGGGTGAGGGTCGAGATGGGAGAAGGTAGCTCCTCAGAGCCGGATGAGGGCGCACAAAAACGGCGAGCCTCGCAGGCCCGCCGTTTTTTTCATTCCGTTTCATTCAGCATCACGCATCTTCCATACTCTCTTCGCTGACCGACTCAGCCATTTCCGCCTTCTGCGTAATACCTTCTGCGTCGACTGCAGCGCCTTCTTCGATACCGGCAATGATCTGCACTTCAGGTTCCATGCCGACTTCGGAGAGTTCCGCGATCTGATCCGCAACGGGCATCGCTTCTTCCACTTCCTCTTCAGCTTCGACGCGGCTCTTGAGCTCGACCTTCTCGACAATCGCCTCTTCAGCGATCAAGCGCTCTTCGGGCATCACTTCTTCTTTGTACTTCAGCAGTTCGACTTTGAGACCGAGCGCCTGCAGTTCTTTGACCAAGACGTTGAAGGATTCCGGAATGCTCGGACGTTGGATGATATCGCCCTTCACGATGGCTTCGTATGCTTTGGAGCGGCCGATCACGTCATCGGATTTGATGGTGAGCATTTCCTGAAGCGTGTAGGCAGCGCCGTATGCTTCGAGGGCCCACACTTCCATTTCTCCGAAGCGCTGACCACCATGCTGCGCCTTACCACCGAGCGGCTGCTGGGTGACGAGCGAGTACGGTCCCACGGAACGAGCGTGGATTTTGTCTTCAACCAAGTGGAGGAGCTTGAGCATGTATACGATACCGACCGTGGTGCGGTGCGCGAACGGCTCACCGGTACGGCCATCGAGCAGCTGCACTTTGCCGTCTTCCGGCAGACCTGCGGCCTTGAGGAATCCCGTAATTTGCTCGGGCGAAATACCATCGAGAGCCGGGGTTGCCACTTTGAAGCCGAGCATTTCGGCGGCCCAACCCAAGTGCGTTTCGAGGATTTGTCCGATGTTCATGCGGGAGGTCACACCGAGCGGGTTCAAGATGATGTCGACCGGCGTACCATCCTCGAGGAATGGCATGTCTTCGCGGGGAACAATGCGGGAGATGACACCCTTGTTACCGTGGCGTCCGGCCATTTTGTCTCCCACCTGGATCTTGCGGGTCTGCGCGACGAAGACTTCGATCTGCTTGATGACACCCGTCGGCAATTCATCACCCTGTGCGCGGTCGAAGATGTGCACACCGACCACCTTGCCGCCGGCACCGCCAGGGAGGCGGAGCGAGCTGTCTTTCACGTCCTTGGCTTTATCACCGAAGATCGCCTGCAACAGACGCTCTTCCGGAGTCAGTTCGGTTTCACCCTTGGGCGTGATTTTTCCGACGAGGATATCGCCTTCGTGCACTGTCGCACCGATGCTGACGATACCGTCACCATCAAGGTCTTTCAGCTTCGCTTCACCGACGTTCGGAATATCGCGCGTGACGGTTTCCGGTCCGAGTTTGGTTTCGCGCACGTCCGTGATGTAACTCTCGATGTGAATGGAATCGAAGTCGCCGCGCTGCGCAATGCGATCACTGACGATGATGGCATCTTCAAAGTTGTATCCCTGCCATGACATATACGCGACAAGCAGGTTCTGGCCGAGTGCCAATTCACCGTCCTGCACCGAGGAACCGTCGGCAATACAGTCTCCCTTGTGCACTTTGTCGCCGCGCTTCACGCGAGGACGCGTGTGGAAACACGTTCCCTGGTTGGAACGCACGAATGTGCCGAGCTTGTACGTCTCTTTGCGGCCAGTCTTATACACGACCGAAATCTCATCGGCATCAGCGTAGGTGATTTCACCGTCTTCATCCGCCAAGATCGCATGACCCGACGCGCGGGCGGCGATGCTTTCGATACCCGTACCGACCACCGGGGAGTGCGGTTTAATGAGAGGCACAGCCTGGCGTTGCATGTTCGTACCCATGGACGCACGCGTGTTATCGTCGTGCTCCAAGAACGGAATCATGGAGGTGGTCACGGAGAGAATCTGCTTCGGCGACACATCGATGTGCGTGACATCGCGAACGTGCGAGAGCGTCGGCTCACCGCCTTTGCGGGACGACACGCGCTTCTCGAGGAATTCATCATGTTCGCTGAGGCTTCCGGATTCCTGCGCTTGAGCGATCACCAATCTTCGCTCCTGTTCCGCATCCATGTAGACCACTTTACCGCTCATGTAGGGGCGAACCGGCACGCTGTCCATGCCCTCTTTTTTGAGCAGGGCGATGATCTTCTTCGCATCTTCTTTCGTCTTTACCACTTCATCTTCGTGCGCCACGACCTTGCGGCCGTCTTTCACATCATCATCGAGCATGCGGCCGACGAGCTTGTCCGGATCCATCGGAACGCTGTGCTTGATTTCCTTATACGGAGTCTCAAGGAATCCGTACGGGTTCACACGGGCAAAGCCTGCCAAGTGGACGACAAGACCGATGTTCGGACCTTCCGGAGTGGCAATCGGACAAATACGGCCGTAGTGCGAAGGGTGCACGTCGCGAACGTCGAACGAGGCGCGCTCGCGGGAGAGACCTCCCGGACCCATCGCGGAGAGACGGCGCTTGTGCGCCAATTCCGAGAGCGGGTTGGTCTGATCCATGAACTGCGAGAGCTGCGACGAAGCATAGAATTCGCGCATGGCAGCCGTGATCGGACGGCAGTTGATAAGCTGAGTCGGGGTCACCGTTTCCAAATCCATCACCGTCATGCGGTCTTTGATGATGCGCTCCGTGCGCACGAGACCCACGCGGTATTTGTTCTGCACCAATTCTCCCACGGAACGAACACGGCGATTCGAAAGGTGATCGATATCATCCGGGACGCCGATGCCGTTGTTGAGACGGATTAGTTCGCGGAGGATTTCGATGAAGTCGGACATTTGGAACACTCTGTGCTGCTCGTCGTCCGGCACTTCGACGTTGAAACGGCGGTTGAGTTTATAGCGGGCGATTGAGCCCATATCGTACTTCTTGAAATCGAAGAAGAGGCCGTCGATCAAGCTTTTGGCGTTCTCCGGCGTAGCGTAATCACCAGGGCGGATGCGGCGATAGATGGACTGATACGCATCTTCGACGTTGGTTGCCGTGTCTTTGTTCAATGTGTTCTGAATGTAATCCGCTTCCTCGCCCTTGAGATCGGCGAACAGATCCATGATCTGTTCATCGGTGACATACCCGAACACGCGCAGTAATTGCGTAATGGGAATCTTGCGCTTGCGGTCGATTTTGCAGGTGATCACTCCCCTTCTGTCCGTTTCGATTTCCAACCACACACCGCGCTTCGGAATGATTTTGGCGGCGTGATACTTGGGATAATCCGGCATCGTGGAGAAGAACACACCCGGCGAACGCACGAGTTGGTGCACCACCACACGCTCGATACCACCGATGATGAACGTGCCGGCGGAGGTCATGAGCGGGATCGAACCGAGGAACACATCTTGTTCCTTGATTTCACCTGTCTCTTTGTTGATGAGCTGAACATGCCCTTTCATCGCGGCCTCGAAGGTGAGGTTACGATTCTTGCAAGTTTCAGGATCGTACTTCGCAGCATCGAAGGTGTGGCCGAGGATGCGCAGTTCCATTTTCTTTCCGGAGAAGTCGGTGATCGGCGTGACTTCTTCGAGCAATTCCTTCAAACCCTCCGTGAGGAACCACTTGTAGCTCTCGATCTGCATTTCAATGAGCGAGGGCACATGCGAAATTCCCTGGTCATCGACCAAGAAGATACGATTGCCTTCCACTTTCTTCGGCTGAAGATGTTCCGGCAGATGCTTGCAGCCGGCGGGAACGCGCGCGAGCGGGGCGGCAAGATGCGGAATGAGCGCCGGCAAGATGCCGTCGTCGATATCCATCTGGTAGTTTGCGCGGATTGCAGGCTTCTTGACGGTCTTGACCGCCTCTTTGGCGACAGGAGCCTTGGTGACTTTGGTCACCTTTTTCGGCGCTTCTTTCTTGGCGGCCTCGGCCTTTTTGGGGGCGGCGACCTTCTTCTTTTCGGTTTTTTTCGCTGGTTTCTTAGCGGCCATAACGAAGGAGGGAGTATGGAAGAAAAACCGGGTTCATTCGAGCGAAAACGCCCGCGAATCCTGTTTCCGCGTGCGTTAAAGCAACAAGGAAACGGACCCGCAGCGCTCAAAACTCAGTCGAAACCAGCTGCGATTCGCCGGAATTATAGAGAGAAAGGCAGAAAGGTCAAGGAATTTTGATTTTTTTACGCCGCCTGGACTTCGAGCACCTCTACTCTTCTTTCCAAATCATCCTGACGATGAATAAACGATGAATGGTTTTGATGCACTTCGAGGCGAAGGACTTTTATCTCCGAAGAAAGCACATCAAATTTCTTTGTAAACTTTTGATCAAGCGACGCAATATCTTCTTTTAATTCCCTACGCACATCCACAATCTCCTGGATCAGAACACGCAAGAGTTCTCGATTACTCAAGTCAGGCACGCCTGCGTCTTCATCATGCGCCATGGGAGGGCGATCATAATCTCTTCATTGCATGGATGCAATTCTCTACCTCCGAATCTCTGACATAAATCTGGGAGTAGCAATCACCACCCCCTCTTCCAGATCCAACGCATCCGCTGCGGTGAGTGTTTGAAGATCAATTGCCTCCTGCACATGCCCAGTAAATTCATTGGGCACGAACTCGCTTGCCTCCCTCAAGATCACGCCATGTTTGGCCGCAAGAAGTTGAGCAACTTCATGGGTTACTCCTGCGCAAAATTGCACGATTAGTTCATCGGTCAGTATCACATGCAACCCTGTTTCTTTGTCCTGCAGCATGGGCGTGAAAAAGCGCACGGCATCGGCAAACTCTTCCGCAATTTTTTTACGTACAGCACTGCGTAGTGCATCGGGAAGTTTTATGTAGTCACACACCAGTAAAAAATCTCGCGCATCTCCAACCGGCACCTGCAGAGCGCGTATGGATGCCGCAACTTCATGCTCTCTGCCTGTATGACAGCCAAGATAATAATGTTCTCCCGCTTGGTGAAGCTCGTGTCTATCGTCGCCGTGTCCGTAGGTGATGGGAGAGTTCATAGCGTAAGATTACTTTAGTTCTTCATCCGATACCGCTCGATGTAGTACGCGCTCATGATATATCCAATATGAGAGAATGCTTGCGGATGATTACCGAGATACGCACCGGTCTTGGGATCAATTTCTTCCGCCATCAATCCGCTCTCAGTGGGAATCAACGCTTCGATGCGCTTAAGCATGATGTCCGCTTCGGCCACCATACCGACCGCCGCCATCGCCGCGATCTGCCAGAACATGCAGAACATGAACGCCCCTTCTCCGCCTTCCAGTCCGTCGTCATTCAAATAGCGATAGACATAGAGTTCGTTTTTCGTGAGCTCTTTGCGCGTGGCATCGATCATTGTTTTGGCGCGCGGGTCGTGGCGACTGAGGAAGAAGAGCAACACGAACATGAAGTTCGTGGCATCCTGCGCCTTGGTACCCGGGTGTTGCACGAATGTGCCACGCTCTTCATCAAAACAGTTCGTCCAAATCCACTGTTCGATTTCTTCTTTGAGCCTGGTCCATGCCGCGCGCTGTTCATCGGAAATTTGGAGCTCGTCGGCCAGCCTCAGCGCACGTTCGACACCGAGCCACGCCATCACTTTGCTGTAGGTGAAATCCTGATCGCCGCCGCGCACTTCCCAAATGCCACTGTCTTTGCGCTTCCAGTGCACCGCGATACCGCGCACGAGCATCTGAATCACCTCTTTTCCCTGCTTGGAAATTTCCAACCCGCGGCGCGACATGAAGTAATACGCATCGATCAGCGAGCCGTATGCATCCAGTTGAAATTGTTCCGCAGCCCCGTTGCCGATGCGCACGGGTTTGGACTGTGCATAGCCTTCGAGATGATCAAGGATCGCCTCTCCTTGCAGCGGCTGACCCCAGATCGTGTACATCACCGAGAGATCGAGATCGCACGTTCCCGATTCATCGCAACGCTTGGCATCTTCCGCAATGCGTTCGATGAAGCCGAAGAATTTTTTCGCCTCCGCCGTGAAGCCAAGCACGTAAAACGCATAGAGCGTGAAGGTCGCATCACGCATCCACACGTAACGGTAATCCCAGTTCCGGACACCGCCGATTTCTTCGGGGAGGGAGGTGGTCGGCGCAGCGATGATGCCGCCGGTGGGATAAAACTGCATCAGCTTGATAGTGATGGCAGAGCGCACAAGATGTTCACGAGAAAACGCAAAATTTCCTTCGGTGATCCACGATTTCCAAAATTCCGCCGTCTCGGCTTCGAGATCTTTGTTCTGCAATTTAATGCGAGATGCGACGGAATATTCGAGAACCACTTCTTTCATCTCCCCTTCCGCGAGATCAAATTCAATATCGATACCGTGTTTGTTGGGGCGCGGTGCGATGCGCGATCCTTTGGGCAGGTGCAACCAGAGGGTGCGCTCATCGATGCGCATGCTGCAGAGCTGATCTTTGATTTCAATGATGCTGCGTTGTGAGGCGTAATTGGGGCGCGGATCGAACTGCAACTTCACCGTGGCCGCTCCTTTGATGCCGCGGAAGCGACGGATAAGGTAGTGCGGTACCACTTCCTCGGTAGGACGGGGCAACATGAAATCACGCACCGAAAATTTCATATCGTCTTTTTCAAAGAGATGTTCGACGATCGCCGTGTACGGTAAATAGCGCGCACTCGACGTAAAACCGGCGGCCTCTACGGAAAACGTCCCACCCTTCTCCCTATCGAGAATACGGGCGAATATGCTCGGCGAATCGAAGTAGGGCAAACACAGCCAATCGATATTCCCGTTCTTGCTGACAAGAGCGGCAGTCTGTAAGTCGCCAATAAGGAAATAGTCTTTGATGGGATGCAAGTGAAGTTCGGGAATCAATGAAAGAAGAAATGGGGCGATTGTCCGCATTCTACCTTTCAAGATTGAAGTTAGTAAAGATTCTTCTCTAGGAGATATTGCCAGAAATGGTGTATAATTTTGAGCTTTTATAATTAAATTTACATATTTTCTTTTTTTGTCAAATATTTAAAAATCCAAATATTTGACATTTAATTTAAAAAGATTAAAACGGTGTACAGCGTTTCCACGCGCCTTATGATTCTGACTCCCCACCACGAACTCTCTCATGACCTTCGCCATCAAGATCCCGCAAGCAGGGCTCGCCAGTTGCAGAATCTTGCGGAGCGAGCGGAGACACTTGAACGCGACGTCGATAAAACAATCTACCTGCTGCGCGTCTCATTAAAAGAAGCTCAACAGCGCGTCGTGCGAGCGAGACTGAACGGCTTTGACATTGATGGCACGCTGACAGGAATCGGCGACACGGCGCTCTACCCTGCATCCGTGGATGGACTTTTGCGCCTACGAGAAAGCGGACTGCCGGGCATTGGTGTTACAGGCAGACATGAAGGACAGATTTTGAAACTGGAAGAATCGCATCAAGACACAGGCACGGGCCTCGATGCCTATATTGCGGAACAAGGCGGGTACTACATGGTCCCGCGTGAAGAGCGCAGAGAATTTTTGCTGGGTACGGCCGAAGTCGAAGAGTGCATTCGCTGGATTCGCGCGCAGTTTGCCCCTGCATTGCAATCGATTTCCTCTCTGCACAACGTGTCATTCATCCCCACAAGCGGCGGCGGACACCGGATGCTCTTCAGTATCGACGCGCACACAACGGATACCGCCACGAAAATCGAGGATCGCGATCTTCATGAGCGCTTGATGGACGCTCTGCGTGGACATTGGAAAGAATTAGGCATGGAGGGGAACTGGCATGTTGGCAGCAGCAGCACGGGTACACTGGAAATCACCTATCCGGATATCCAGAAGGATGAAGCCCTGCGACGCTACGCTCAGAAGAATGGCATCTCATTGGAAGACATCGTATTCTACGGAGACAGCGGCAATGATCTCCCTGTCTTCCGCATGCATGGCCCCTTGAAAGTGGTAGTGGTGAATCCTCACACGAAACGCGAACTGATTGACGCAGCGGATATCGCGATCGTCGGGAGAGGCAACGCAGCTCCGGTCTTGCACTGGATCCACCAGACCCGCAAACGTGCCGGACAACTCTAAGTCACCAACCTGTTCTTTTTTCAGAGGAGAAACTCGATGAGCCTTGCAAAGGTCGATGGCGTGTTCCTGGAAGATCTCGCGTATCTGCAAGATCAGCCGATCGCGACGGTGCTCGTGCATCTGGAAGCTCGGGGCATGCTGGACGAGGAAGCCAAGCAAGCGCTGCAGGAGATCATGCTCCTGAAGAGCTTCTGCTTTCACTTCCACGCACAACGCTGCAGCCAGCCCCCCATCACCAAGCACTGGAGCGGCGCTGATATGCAGTGGAAACGGCGCGGCAGTATCTATGTGTGGCAGTGCAGCGGCAAACAGCAGGATGGCGCGCTGCATCCGAGTCTCGAACCGGACGCCAGCTGGTGCGAAATCTGTCTCGCGGCGGCTGAGTGATCAGCCGAGCCTCAACCCTCCCCCACGCGGGGAGGGTCTTTTTTTATCGTTCCAATAATTTTTTCTTTTCTTGCACTTCCGCAGCGTCGCGATGCAAACCCACATCGACCGTGAATGATCGCGAGGCACCTGGCTGCAAGACAGGCACTCTTCCTGCCGCGCGTTCTTTCGAACGATTGCGCGGGAAGCTGGTTCCGGGTTCTAGTCCGCACACATAGCCATCTTCCAACGACGCCGTATTTTTCCAGAGCGTGAAACACGGAAGTTCGTTTACAGAGAATGACATCGAAGCGCCGCGATCCCCTGCCGCATTGTGCAGCAGCACGCCGGTGTTTCCCTCTGCGTCACCTTGCAAATTGATGCAGTACACTTGCTCCACGAATCCCGGAACCGGCCCCTCAAACACATCAAAGGTTCCGAGCCCGTCGGCAGCACGCTGATTGAACGGTTCATTGTGTTTCACGGGAGCTATGAGACGCGCGCCTTTTTCCAACAGTGGAACACCGAAGTTACAGTGATAGAGCATCTGCATTTCTTGGATACACGCGGAATGATTCTCCACCGTATCCTCAATGCTGAATCCTGCTTGATCCAACGGCAGCACGATCTCGGTTTTTAAACGCAATTTGGGTCCATGAAATAAACGCTCATGCACAACGCCGGATGCCACGAGACACATCACGCCTTTTCGCGTTTCCAAAAATACTTCGAGCGCGCTTGCGGGGATATTCGCGATTTTTCCGTGCAACGTGAGCATCATGCTCTGCTCTGCGCCAACATTATCGATAAACGTATCAGGGCCGGGATGCCCGCTCCATTCCAAGCCGCAGCGGCACATCCATTCGTTGAAGCCTTCCAACCATCCGAGTCCGTTGCGACTCTCGAGGTTCATGAACGACGGATGCACGATTTCTTTGACCGGCGACTGCCATCCCAATTGCACATCACCGCTCTTGGCCCACGCAATGCCCATGCCGCGCGTCGGAATAACGGCTACTTCCGTGACACCATTACTCAAGAGCAACAATACGGAACCTTCTTGCTTCCCTCCATGTAACAATTGCTGACGAATCGACCACACACCCTGCTCGATCACGCGATCTTGATACGGAATTTTTTCACTGAGCAACACCTCATGAAACAATGTTTCAGGCTGAGACATACGTGGAGAGGAAGTGATCGTACGTATCGAGATGCGGCATCGCGCCTTCTTGCGTAGCGATCCACGCTCCTCGGCGGCTCGCGGATTCCGCAATATCCTCCAGGGAATCCTGTCGCAATAAGCCGTGAACGATCGCGGCGCAGAATGCATCGCCAGAACCCACGGTATCCTGCACCGTCACGGTGTAGCCCTGATGCCCGTGTGCGTGCTCAGGCGTGACGAAGAGCGATCCGTGCGGTCCTTTGGTGATACACACCATTTGCAACTTCCACTGCTGTACAAGCAGCTTCGCGCGCTCTTTCTCCGGCGCATCGGGAATGCCGGCCATGTCGGCCACAATCGGGAATTCTTCGTGATTCACTTTCAAGATCGTCGAGAGTTTCACGGAATCCGTAATCACCTGCTTGTCGTAATAATTACCCCGGAGATTCACGTCGAATAAGCGGATCGCCTCCGGGCGCGTGGCGCGCAAAAATGCCTGAATCGTCGCGCGGCTGACCGGAGAACGCTGCGCCAAGGTGCCGAAGCATACGGCATCGGCGCGCGCTGCGAGCTCAAGCCATTGCGGCGTCTGTTCACAATAATCCCACGCCACACCTTCCACGATTTCGTAGCTCGGCTGTCCTGCTTCCACGGTTACTTGGACAGTTCCAGTCGGATGCTCCTCATCGCGTTGGATATACGATGTATCAAGCCCCGCATGCGAAAGCAGCGAGGCGACCTCATCTCCGAGTGCATCCTTCCCGATCCGGCTCGCGATCATGCCCTTCGATCCCAGCAGCTGGGCATGATAGGCAAAGTTCGCCGGCGCACCTCCCATCTTCTTCCCTGAGGGGAAGACATCCCATAAGAGCTCTCCGATTCCTACAACGATCGGTTGGGAAGACATGGTGAAAAAGTACTATTTTTTAGGATAAAAGCAATCTTGGGAAATGCTTCTCATTTGCAGGAAAAAAGGACTGTGGCATGGACGCTTATTTCGCGTCATTCCAGCGCCGTTCCACCTCTTCCCAATTCACGATGTTCCACCCTTCGACTGTGCTCAGGGCTGGATCATTTGGCAGCATTTCTCCATCTATTTTCTACTTCTTCCCAATTTACGATGTTCCAGAATGCTGCGACATATTCCGGGCGGCGATTTTGATACTTGAGGTAGTAGGCATGCTCCCACACGTCGAGACCCATGATCGGTGTTTTTCCTTCCATCAAGGGAGAATCCTGATTCGGAAGCGAGAGCAGTTCGAGTTTGCCATCATGCACCACCAACCATGCCCAACCGGAGCCAAAATGCGTCGTCGCCTTTTCGGAGAACTTCACTTTGAAATCCTGCACCGACCCGAACGCATCGATCAGTGCATTTTTCATCGCTTCGGAAGGCTCGTTCTTCATCTGTGTCAGGATGCTCCAAAACAAGCTGTGATTGGCGTGTCCCCCGCCGTGATTGCGCACCGCATTTTTCTTCTCATCGGGAACGTCTTTGAAATTGCGGAGCACCTCCTCGATCGGCATGTCCGCCCACTTCGTTCCTTCAACCGCCGCATTCAACTTATCGACATAGGTCTGATGGTGCTTGGTGTAGTGCACTTCCATTGTCTTGGCATCAATGTCAGGTTCAAGTGCATTGAATTCGTACGGAAGCTTGGGGAGAGAAAAAGCCATAGAAAAGAGGGGTAGCAAGCAAGAGTCTACTGTAGTGGACGGATGGGAGGAAGGATTCTGAAGGAATTCGGCATGTTTTGTAGCGGACCTTACCTAAGGTCCGCTACCTTCAAATTCAGCTATTTCCTGGCTACAATACTCGCTCTATCGACATTCGCCTCCTTACCGCCGGCCCGGAATTCACGGCCTACGATGCCTGGGTTCGCGCCCACCCTCAGGGCACGCTGTGGCAATCTTTGGCATGGAAGAAGTTCCAAGAAAGCTTGGGGCGCACGGTACGCATCTACTGCGTATTCGAGGACACGAAGATCGTTGCATCGGCACTCATTGTTATTGATCGTACGGTTGGCGGATTTTGTACGTGGGATTGTCCGAGAGGACCTTTGTGGAATGAGTCACGAGTTACGAGTCACGAGTTACGAGTGTTTCTGGATTCAGTGATAGTTGATGCAAAAAATGGTCAGTGTTTCGCTCTTTATATTTCTTCAATTACATCTCTCAAGACTCTCGACTCAAGACTCTGGCCTTCATCCCGTCATGAACACTCCGAAGCCACGCGCATACTTGATCTTACTCTCTCTGAAGAGGATCTTCTCAAACAAATGCATCAGAAGGGGCGCTACAACATCAAGGTGGCGGAGAAGAACGGGGTGCGTATCGAGCGATCGACTGATGCAGCGGTGTTTGCAGACTTAGTAAAAAAAACAGCAGAGCGCGACGGTTTTACATCTTCCTCCGCAAGACATTACGAGAAATTTTTGCAGAACGTGGAGGGAAGCTTTTTACTCCTCGCATTGCATGAGGAAACCGTGATTGCGGGAGTAATGGGCGTGATCTGGAACGGCATGGGCATCTACTACTACGGAGCTTCTGATTACGAACATCGCGCATTGATGGCACCGTATTTGTTGCAGTGGGAAGCGATGAAGCACTGCAAGACAAAGGGCTGCACTCAGTACGATCTCCTGGGAATCGCTCCGCCGAACGCCCCTGCAAATCATCCATGGCAAGGCATTTCGGGCTTCAAAGAGAAGTTCGGAGGAATGATTGTAACCTACCCGCAGGAACAACAATTGGTGCTGCGACCATTTATTGCGAACGCGCTGCGACTTAAACGAATAGTACTGGGTTAAAGCCCAGCATAATCCTGAGCAACGGTGCTATCTTTGTGATGGAATAATTGATCCAAATTGATTCGCTCTGCTTCGCGCTGATCGCGCAGACGTTGCGCAATGATTTGAGGATTTTCCTCTTCTTCCAACAAATCATCTTCGCCGTGTTCTTTTGTATGTTCACCTGGAGCAACACGAAGTACTGGTTCTATTTGCGGATAAAAATGACGAGGAGTGAGAGTCATAATACTCGGAGCGTACACCTTTACCCCCTCATCCCCAACCCTTCCCCCTGCCTGCCCTGAGCCTGTCGAATGGGAGGGAGAAGGGGGCACTTTTATGAGAGTTATAAGATTGGCAAAATATTTCATTCAACAAGACGATATCGTTTATTGAAGTCACCCTCTCCCTTAGGGAGAGGGCCGGGGTGAGGGGTGTAACACATACAAAAAAGGCCCCCATTGCTGGGGGCCCCTTTGATTGCGATGAAGCAATAACTACATACCGTCTGAATGCTACGGAGCTTAACTATTAGCTCTTATAGCTCGTCGACTTCACGACCGTGTCCGGATATTCAATCCAGAGGAACGGCGTGGTGCCTGTGTCCTTATCAAGCCAGTGAATGTGGCTTGCGGAAGTACCGAAGGTCGCAGCCGTGTAATCCGAGAAGCTGTCGATCGAAACCTGCAACGTGGAGGTGTTCGAGGAGTTAGCCTTCGGATTATCGACGTCGGCTTCGAGCACGAAGGTGGCGGACTGGCCGGAATCAACCTGCGTGTTTACCGAAGTGGACGGCAAGCCGGCACACT
This sequence comes from uncultured Candidatus Peribacteria bacterium, assembly GCA_964448615.1. GTDB lineage: Bacteria > Patescibacteriota > Gracilibacteria > Peribacterales > Peribacteraceae > CAYUWH01. Next base: position 31,331 of record CAYUWH010000006.1, on the reverse strand, counting down.
GGACCACGAGGGATCCAGAGCTGCTGGTGTCACCGAGCATCGAACAGGTCGACTTCGTGGAGGTATCAGCCTTGTTATAGAACTTGAAGGCGCTACCGTCGAGGTCGACGTTTGTCGCGTTCACGGTGAAGATCACACCAGACAGAACAGCCTTGTTCAGACCGTTAAGCGTGTTGGCGTTTGTTGCAGCCGTGAATTTGAACTGACCAATCGGCGAGACGCCAGTCGGGATAGCGGTGTTATCCGCATCCGGGTTAGCGTTAGCGATCGTCGTGAACTTGGAGAGGACCGAGCTATTGATGTTACCAACGATGTTGGTGTTCGTCGTAGCCGTGTCCGTACCAATGAACACTTCACCTTCACCGGAGCTGTCGCCGTCGTTCGCTTCCAGGTTGTTGCTGGACTGCGAACCGCGGGCGCGCACTGCACCGGAACCGATGGTCGTGTTCGAAACAGCCTGCTTCGTGACCCAGAGCTGAATCGTCTGGTTCGACGTTGCACCTTGTTCGTCCGTCTTCATGCGTGGGTAGACGAGAACGTCGAGGTTCTGACCCTTCTTCACAACGAGCTGGCGGCTCTGCATGGAAGCACAGAATGCAACCGTACCAGCAGTGCTGCTGCCGATGTTCTGCGTCAGTACGTCATCCGAGCCACAGCCACCGATGGTAGCGGAAGCGAATGCCGTCGTTTCGCCGTTCTTGTAGAGATCAAGGCGATCAACTGACGAAGCGGTAGAACCGGAAGAGTTGAGCTGGAGGTTTGTCACATCGATATCTTCGTTCTGCGCGCGGAATTGCAAGCGCAGGATCGGATCACCAACCGTACCACCAAGGAGCTGGCGGGAACGGACTGGCGTCGTGGACTTCGTCACGAAGAGGTCACCCTGGGAAACCAGGCTGTAGAGCTTCGAGCGCGTAAGCGTCACGATGATGTCACAAGTCGAGGAACAAGAAGCGTTCGTCTTGATGCCAGAGAGCGAGCTGCCATCGTCAGCCTGTTCAGCTTCGATGTAGGTCACGCTGGAACCAGTGTCGAATGCCAAGAGCAATTCGTCGTTCGTCAACGAAGCAGCGATGTTCGCGTGGACTTCGAAGAGAACAGTCTCTTCAGCCGGGATGACGTAGCCACCACCTGCGAGGTTATCGAAGGAGATCTGGCTGGACTGCGAGGCAACACCTTCCTCAAGGATGGTGTCAACCGTGCCGTCACCGTCAGTGTCGGCCCAGAGCGTGTAGTTCTGACCGTTCAAGAGCGAACCAGATTCAGCGCGGAAGACAGCCTTTGTGAAGAGGATGTCCTCGGCTTCACCGGCGCGAGCCTCGAAGCGGAGCAGGTTCACGTTCTTGGAGTTCTTCACAGCCGTATCAGACGTACCGATAGACTTCACAGCAACTGTGAGTTCTGGGTTCGCGATGCGGTGGAAGTTACCCGTGATGGTGCCGCGTGGGCGCACGTCACCGATCTTATCACCGGTGGAGAGGCCTTCGACTTCCATCTGGTAAGACGTCGAGGAGCTGATCAAGCCGCCGAACGTACAACCCGTGGAGTTGGTCGTCAGAGAGTTGGACGAATCCAAGATTTTCTGAGGCTCACCACAGATGTGGATGCGGAACTTGTCACCGCTCTTCGGATGAGACGTTGTGCTGTTGTTGATGAAGTCAGCGCGGAGTTCCCAAGTCTGCTTACCAACGATGGTGAAATCGTCGAAGCGGTAGATCTGGTACGTCGCTGCGCTGTTTGTACCCGTTGCGAAGTCCGAGCTACCCGTCAAGCGAACAGCCGAGATGGACTGGCCGGTCGTCTTGTTGCGGAGCTGAACGTCCTCGAGCACTTCATTGATGTTGTCATCAGAGCTGCCAGCAGCCGTCATATCAAGACCAGCACCCGTGGAGGTCTGACCCTGGATAGCGACGAACATCTTGCGCACGTCGACCGTCTCGCCACCCGTGGTGAAGAGAACGTTTGCGAGGATAGCGTCCTTGCTCGTGCGCGTGTACTTCTGCTGAACTGGTCCGTCGATTTCAACCGTGAACTGACCAGCGTCGATTGTGACGGTGGTAGCGGTCGGAGAAGTCGCGATGTTGATCTGAGAACCGTAGAGCTGGCCATTCACGCCGTATCCGTACAAGGAACCAACGGCGAAGATGTCAGAGCTCTCTTCGAAGCTCAGGACCAACGTGTCACCAGCGCCACCGACCACGTCACCCACGATTTCGAGCGTGATTTTGTCACCCTGGAGAACCGTGAAAGGAGGATCGAAGACGAAGGTAGCGTAATCGCTGTCCATTCCGGAGACAGTGTTCGTAAGAACAGTGCCATCCGTGCGGCGGATCTTGAGGTTCTCCAAAGAATCGCTCTTTGCGGAACCGTCATTCTGCACCGTCATGGAGTAGACAGTCTGATCTTCGACGGAGTTCGTCGAGATTTCAAACTTGCCCAATACCTTGGCAGCGTCTCCCACTTCGACTTTCGTCGGGGAAACGGAGCGGTAGGTGATGGTCACCTGTCCGCTCGTCACGGCAGCCACCTTGAAGGTGTTGCCGCGCATCGGGAAGTTACCCTGAACAGCTCTTGCATTGCTGAGGAAATCGGAAGCGAGTTCGACAGCAATGTTGTGCTCGGAAGCAACCTGAGCCGTGGAGTTGAAGTCAGCGACGATGTCGACCGTCTTCGTACCACAGGCAGCGACGTTCAAAGGAGAAGAGAAGCGAAGATCGCTTGTCTGGTCCTGAGAGTCGATTGTGCGCTTGCGGGAAACGCGAGCGCCGTCCACGGTAGCGTAGATTCCGTCGATATCCGTCTCGGAACCGAAGCCTTCGTGAAGGATCGTGATGTTGTTGATGGAAACAGCATCTTCGCAGGAAGCCGTGAGATCCAACGAGAGGAGCACGACGCCGTTAGCACCCTTTGGAACAGTGTCTCCGACTGGGTTGCTGGAAGCGACAGACACCTCAAGGGTGCCGTCACCCTTCGGCAGAGCCGTGTAGCCCTTGAAGGAAGCGGTGTCCGAGAAGGAGTCGCCATCCTCAGTCATCATGTCCTGAACGGACAAGGTGTAGGAGGCGTCAGCCGTCATAGCCGTTGCAAGCGTGAGTTCGACAGTTTTGTCGTTGACCCACTTGACGCTGGAAACTGCCAAGCTGGCAGCACCAGTGACTTTGTACTTGCTAGCCATGAGGGCAGCGTCCTTATCAACTGCAACGCTGAAATCCACATCAACCGTTGTCGCGGTCGTGGGCATTACGCTTTTGACAGCAGCAGCGACTGGGCCGCCACCGTTATCAGAAGCACAATCATCATAGGACATGTTCATGTCCACGCGGTGCAACATGACCACCATTTCTGCGCGGTTCATGTTGTCGCTTGGGCGAACACGGCCCGTGGAATCGTCACCCTGAAGAACGCAGTGATCGGCGGCAGTCTGGATCGAGTCCGTGTACCACTGACCGGAAGCGTTATCAACGAACTTCGGTGCTTCACCCGTCATGTCGAGCCCGAAAGCGCGAACGATGATGGCAGCAGCCTCAGCGCGGTTGATGTTTGCAGAGGGGCGAGCCCAGCAAGGATGAGAACCGTAACACTTAGCATCACCGGTTACCCAGCCTTCCTTACCAGCTTCTTCGAAGTAGCCGTAGAACCATTCACCTGGCTTGACGTCATCGAAGCTAGGAACTGAGGGGGCGGTGGAAAGGATACCACCATTAAGCTCGACGACGAGCTTTACGAACTCCGCACGGTTGGCGTTGTCGCCACCGCGGAAGCGAGCCTGGGACGAGTCGAGGTAACCAGCGTCGACAAACGCTTGTACCGCGTCCTCGTACCATACTCCACCGGGAACGTCGCTGTAAGCAGCGAATGCCGTACCCACTTGCGTGAGGGACATTGCAGCAATCGACACTCCGGCGAACAATTTCTTCAAACGAGAAATGTCCATAGGGAGGTAGAAGAAAAATATGAGATAAAAGAATGTGTGTATGTCGAAAGGAAGTTGACCTGCATACTCTCGCGTCGTACATGCGATACATCTGTGTTGAGCTGAGCACCTATTCGTGCTCCCTCCTTAACTATAAAGAGAGGACACCACCGGATGTAACATGGCGCACTGTGCGCAAACGTGAGAAGAATACGGGGATCATGATCCGCCCTATATAAGGAAGTCGGATATGGGGATGTCTCGCGCCTCAAGGGTTGCCAAGAGTGCCGAGATGCCGTTTTGTAAACGATCAGAGCATGGATCACCCTCTCAAAAATCGGGAGGGGATCGTCGGAGATGCTAGCGACTACGCTCACAAGGGTGCAAGCACCCCTTTTCTCCATATGCGTCATACAAAACGAGGGGGAAGAGAGTGTGTTACGCACCCCACTTCGTCGTATTGAGCGATTTAGACAAGTTTTTTGTACTCTATGAGGCTTTTCTCTTCAGAATTTTGGCGTGAAATTGCTATTCATTCGCGGAATTTTTGTCTGCAAAACAGGTTGAAAAAAGAGCCTCTTCCTGGTGTAGATCATTCATCATGGTAAAATGTGTTAATTAAACTTAACTTTTAGTATAGTAAAATTTACTTTTCAAAGAGAGGTAGCAGCGTAACAAAACCTTATTGTCTTATTAACGAGTAAATAAGAATGATATTAGCCATTTCTCAAAATATCATGAAATCCTAATTTGAAAAGTAAGGGGAAGAGAACATTCCCCCGTTTAGAAACTTAAAAACAAGTTATTGGGCAATAGGGGATCTCCTGGGCTTGCTTATTGTCAAAAGGACTCAACGAGATGTGAGGAGGCAAGATAGTTAAGCAAACTTGTCAATTCTCCATCCCCTATTCTGACAGCGAACATAATTTGTCTAGAAAACTAGACATAAGACTAGTTTTCTTAACATTCAGGCGAAGTTTTGCACACAAATAATGAAAACCCCGCAGACACTATCGTGTCGCATTGCTTGCGGGGCCGTGATTACGGTAGTAATAAAATTCGTTCTTATGGCTTCTATTTGACGAAAAATTGGAATCGATCTATATCTAAGACATTCCCTGGCGCACTTTGTGCAGGGAGATCAGTCCGATCATTCACAGGAGCAAAAACATATGACCGACGAAGAAATCGATCCCATCCTCATCGCCGAGGTGATCCTCGACGGCGATGAAGACGAACTCTCGCCTCAGGATGCGCGTCACGCATTTCCCGCAAAGGACTACCGAGAGCCCCTGCGCGTGCAGCAGGCACTCGCCATCAAGCGACTCTACGCCGAAGGCGGCGAGACCGTCCCCGAGGCGCGCTGGCAGCAGTATCTCGAGCATGAGCTTGAGGACATGATGAACGATCGAGAGCAGGGCAATCCCACGGAAGTGATCGAGCTGTACGAACTCGCACAGCGTCTCTACAGCATCGCTGGCTTGAAGATGGAGCAGCAGTGGCGAGACGTATTCGCCCAGGCTGCTCTCGATAATCTCAAGCAGTGGCTCCACAGCGCGGAATACCCTGAAATCAACGAAGAGGGACAGTCAGCAGAGGTGCATCTTCGCGATCAGTGGGCATTCATCAGTGCGCTACTGACTGCCGATCAGCTCGAACAGGTGAAGCACCACTTCATCGGCACGATGGAGATGGAAGCGATCCGCTACTCATGGCTGTGCTACCAGCTGGAAACTATCGAGATGGTGATCGGCATCACGCTTCCGCAGGAGTTCTGGGCGCACCTCGGCAAGCGCTCTCTCGAAGAATTCACGGATGGACTCGGCAGAAAGACGCTGGCCAACATCTTCGCGCGTGCCGGCGTGATCCTCACGGATGAGATGCTGCGTATCGCGCTGCGCGATGCCATGGCGCGCGGCGATGAGATGCAGTCCGAATCACTCTCGCACATGCTCGATCTACGCTTCACGCCTGATGACGCACTCGAGTGTCTGGGCAATCACCATTTGCGCCGTGGCTCACTGCGCCGCGCATTCGACTATTACCGCCGCGCACGCTCGAAAGAGGGGCTCTTGCGCCTCGCAGCGGCGGCACGGACGCACGGACGCGGCAACGTCGCCATCGATGCGGAAGCGGAAGCCGCGCGACTGTAAAGATCGGCAACAAGCGTGGAACTCGTTCCACAATCGCAGCGGAGAGTCATGACTCTCCGCTGTTTTTTTGATGCATTTTTATACAATTTATAATTTTTTCACGGTCTGTCCTTCAGGAACATCGCGCACCTCGAATCCCCTCTTCGCAATCTCATCGCGCAGACGATCTGATTCCGCGAAATTTTTCGCAGCGCGTGCGGTCGCACGTTCATCAACAAGCGCTTGAACATCGCTAGGAATCCCCTCTTCAAGCTCTGGATCAAAGCACCCGAAAGTCGCTCGAATCATGGCCACAAATTTATGATAAAAATCTAATTCCTTTGCACTCACTTTTTCCCACTTATAGAACGCATTCATGACGGCAAAAATATCTGCGATCGCAGCAGACGTATTCAGATCTTCGTCCATCACGCTGGAAAAGGATTCGATACTCTCTTCCATCCCATGTGAGGCTGCACCAGCGACAGGCGCCGTCATCTCGACCGCAGCGATCCACTCCACGATTTTCTTCCGCGCTTTTTTCGCATCATCCATCCCCTTCCAGCTGAATTTGAGATTGGTGCGGTAATGCAC
>CAYUWH010000006.1:18946-24592 GCA_964448615.1 uncultured Candidatus Peribacteria bacterium | reverse complement strand
TTTTCGCATCATCCATCCCCTTCCAGCTGAATTTGAGATTGGTGCGGTAATGCACGGACAAAAGATAGTATCGGAGATCTTGCGCTGAATACCCTTTCGCTAAAATGTCATGTATATTTAACACATTGCCAAGACTCTTTGACATCTTCTCACCAGCCAAATCAATGCGTCTTTTATGCAACCAGAAGCGCACAAACGGATTTTTACCCGTGCAATTCTCACTCTGTGCGATTTCACACTCATGATGCGGAAAAATGTTGTCTTCCCCACCCGTGTGCAAATCAATCTGATCTCCGAGCAGGCTGCGACTCATCGCGGAACACTCGATGTGCCAACCGGGGAACCCTTCGGGATTCCCCTCTCCGGGAGATGCCCATTTCAGCACGTGATGCGCATTGGGTCCGACGCAGAATTTCCAGAGCGCGAAGTCGGCAGGATGCTTCTTGCGTTCATTCACCTCCACACGTGATCCCGAGGCGACTTGATCGAGAGTGTTGCCCGAAAGTTCGCCGTACGTTGGAAACTGCGTGACATCAAAATAGATACCGTCATCGGTGATGTAAGCACTCCCCTTCTCGAGCAAGGTATTGATCATCTCTTTCATCTGTTCCACATACTCGGTGGCTTTGGGACGCGCAAATGGTTCGAGCAATTTCAACGTCTGTTCATCTTCCAAATATTGCTCGGTGTAGCGCTTGGCGATCTCAAGGGGATGCACTTTTTCCTGCTCTGCCTGCTTCTGAATTTTGTCATCACCCTGCTCAGCATCGTGTAACAGATGCCCGACATCCGTGATGTTCTTCACATGCTTCACGTCATAGCCTTTTACCTCTAGCCAACGGCGCAACAGATCCGCCATCAGGAACGATGAGTAATTACCGATGTGCGGGCGGCTGTACACAGTGGGGCCGCAGGTATACATGCTCACGACCTTTGATCCGCGTGACGACATGTACGCATCGAAATCTTCTTCGGACTTTGTCAGTGAGTTGTAGAGCTTGAGAGACATCGCGAGAAGAATAGCGAAGGGCGACTGAATGCAGAAGAGCCTTCAAAAAACCAAACAATTGCCGCTAAAAACCAATCTTCTTGACACTCTTAAAACCAGGCATAGAATCCCGGCGATGACCTCAGTCCGCTCCCTTCACCTCTCCCTTATTACCCTCTTCAAACGGGGCAGAGTGTGATGCGTGCGCATCAATTACACTCCTAAGGCCCCCAAGTAAAACCGGGGGCCTTTTTTGTTCCGCTGTTCATTCACTTCACCGCTTTCCTCTCTACCGATCTGTACTCGCTGTCAGGTTTCGAAACACTCCACCACGGAGCGTACCTGTACAATACGACTACAGAATCAGGAGTTCGTTTATGCGCCGTACGCGACTCTCCGTCCGTCAACACCGCGAGACCGTCCGCCACAATCGTAAGCAGACGTTTCGCCGCCTGACGTTCCCGCAATTGCGGCAGCGTCGCGGCCGCTAATAGAAGCACCCCCGGGACGCTCCGCTCACCTGGAAGTTTGTTCCCTTCGAGGAGCGTCCTTCCCCCCCCTCCTGGTTTCCTCACTTCTCGCATTGCGAGACGTGACACACCCCTTGGCCCTGTACCGGAAATCCGCAAATGCGGACGACTGGTACAGGGCCTCTCCAACAATTCGAATACAGATCGGTGGAAAGACTTTCACCCGTACGATACTTGCAATTTTATTGATTTTATTGTATGGTATCTTACCATCTTTCACAGCATCGTCACGAACGAATCGCCTGTTCTCTGCAAGCGTTCCCATCACTGAGTCGCGTCTCAAGGAAAGACGTGAAACGCTTGAGAGAGTAGGAAGAGGGTTATGATATGAAGCACCAGAACGGTGGCAGCACGCAGGTCTGCAAGCAGGGCAACGACACGACCACGTGCGTCTGCGGCGTGAGCTTCAAGCGCAAGCGCGCCGAGCAGCACCTGCGCATCTGCCAGGGCCCGCTGGCGACCTGCAAGGACTGCAAGATGCAGTTCCGCCTCAAGGGCGGCCACAGCTGCCGCAAGGCCGGCTAATCCTCCCTCTCCTCTCCCTCCTCCCTGCAATCGCGGGGAGGAGGAATCTTCTTAAAGAAAATAGACGATTCGATCGATACCCCTCATCCCCATCCCTTCTCCCTGTGGGAGAAGGGAGCACTACCATAAGAGTGATAAGATTTGCAGAAATAGTTTCTCCAACAAGACAATGTCGCACATCGAAGTCACCCTCTCCCTCAGGGAGAGGGCCGGGGTGAGGGGCAAAGCGAAATAAGGTTAAAACAACATAAAACACTCCAAAAACGCTTTCTAGCCCCCAGAACCAAGCCATGGTAGCCTAGGGGTTGATAACTCCCCTCTCCTTGAAATGGCTCCTCTCAAGTACACAGATATCCGTCAGATCCTCGGCAACGATGCCGATTTTTTACTGAAGCACACCTGCGAGACCATCCCGAAAACGAAGATTCATCTCCCGGGAAAAGGGGAGATGGAAAAGATCTTCAAGCAATCTGATCGCAGCCCGAAAGTGCTCACGAATCTCAAAGATCTCTACGGACACGGACGCCTGAAGAACACCGGGTATCTTTCGATTCTTCCCGTTGACCAGGGGATCGAGCATTCCGCGGGTTCCGCCTTCGCCAAAAATCCCGCGTACTTTGATCCGGAGAATATCGTGAAGCTCGCGCTCGATGGGGGATGCTCCGCGGTTACCTCAACATTGGGAGTTTTGGGCATGGTGTCGAAGAAATATGCCGATAAGATTCCCTTCATTTTAAAATTAAATCACAACGAACTACTCACGTATCCCAACAAGTTTGACCAAGTGATATTCGCGAATGTCGATCAGGCAAAACAGATGGGAGCTGTGGGTGTCGGCGCGACGATTTATTTCGGCTCACCGGAGTCGGGGAGGCAGATTCAGGAAGTGAGCGCGGCGTTTGCGAAGGCCCATCAACTCGGACTCTTCACGGTGCTATGGTGCTATTTGCGCAACACCGGTTTTAAGCGTGACGGGGCGGATTTCCACACATCTGCGGATTTGACTGGCCAGGCGAATCATCTCGGTGTCACGATCGAAGCAGATATCATCAAGCAAAAACTCCCCACACGAAACGGCGGCTACAAAGTGCTCAACATGGGCGCAAATCCGTACGGCAAACTCGATGAACGCATGTACGACGAACTCTCCAGCGAACATCCGATTGATCTCACACGCTATCAAGTCGCCAACTGTTACATGGGGCGCATCGGCCTCATCAGCTCCGGCGGCGCTTCCACGACCAATGATATGCAGGAAGCGGTAAGCACGGCGGTCATCAATAAGCGCGCAGGGGGCCAGGGACTCATCGCAGGTCGCAAAGCCTTCCAGAAGCCCTTAGATGAGGGCATCAAGATGCTCCACGCGATCCAGGATGTGTACCTGTGCAAGGAGGTGACGATTGCCTGAGGAGGAGTCCGAGGAAACCGAAGAATCCGAAGAAACCGAGGAGAGATGTTATGCATCTTCTCTTCGGACTCGTCGGACTCCTCGGCCTCTTCGGTTTCCTCAAACCTTCAAGTGCTCCCTATTCACAATCATCTGCTGTCCAATCGCAAACAACGTGGAAACTCCCCAGTAGAGTGAGACGGCAGCAGGGAAGCTGATCGCGAAGAAGCCGATCATCAGCGGCATGGCATAGAGCATGACTTGCTGTTGAATCTGCTGCGCTTTATCGATTGCCGGCTCTTTGCCTTCTTTCTTCGTTTTATTCTTCACGATTTGGAAGCCCAGCTTCATTTGCAAGAACTGAAGAACCACCAGCAACGGCGGGAAGATCCAGCTTGGTTTCGTGAGATCCAGACCCAAGAAGAGGGGATTGAAGTCCCAGCTCAAATGTTGATAGAACGAATAGATCAGGTGCTTTGATGTCGCTAAGACTGCGGAATCTTGAATGACATAGAAGAGACCGATGAGGATCGGCAGCTGCAGCAAAATCGGCAAACAGGATTGCACGGGATTCACGCCGTGCTCCTTCCAGAGACGCATTGTTTCTTCCTGCATTTTCTGCGGATTATCCGAGTACTGTTTTTTCACGGCCTCAAGCTTCGGCTGCAATAATTGCATTTTTTTCTGTCCTTCCATCGCGCGCTGCGTCGGCCAGAACAACAAGAGTTTCACGAGCAATGTCAGCAGAATAATGCCCCAGCCCAAGCTGTGATTGGGCAGGATGGATGCGACAAGAATCAGGAAGTTCAAAAATGGTTTCGTGATGAAGGTGCGGAATAATTTCGTCCACGTACCGGGCTCATAGACTTCAATGCGCGTGGTCAATACGGTGCCGCTGCCTGTAAACGTCGTGCCGGAAGCAGTCTTCAGACGCAGCTCATATGTGCCGTTTTCTCCGAAGAGCGCATACTTCCAGGAAGCAAGATTGATCTTTGCTTCGTCCTTCGCCGGAACAGCGGACTGCTGCGTGCAGGGGAGTGCGGAGCCGGTTGTGGTCAATTGCTGAGCCGTCTTTCCTTCCGCGTTCACGCGCCACACATCAAACGGCGGCATGGGACACGTGTTCGCAAATGTCACCGGCTTATCCGTCGTGTTCTTCACAATGATCACCGGATTCGTCCCGCTGCGCACGCGGCCGTATTCCGCCTGGATCGTGACGCCCGTGGGTTTGTTCTGCGTTGCGGGATCAGGAAAGAACCACTTGCCGACGATATCGCTGAGCAAGTACGCAAGAACAAGAATCAGCGCGAACTCGAGGAAGCGGGAGGATTTTTTTGCGGGAGCGGGGTTGGCCATGACGGAAGAGTCGAAAGAAAGAGAAGTGCTTGCGCAAGCACGTCCGAAAACGGAGCCTTCAGACTACCGATACGCGGGGAAACCAACAACTGTACGGGCCCGAATCCCTGGACATCTTTGATGGTCAGACGGAAGGCTTCACGACAGCGGCGGCGCATGCGATTGCGTTCGACTGCGAGCTTGCTGAGTTTGGTCGAGGCGAATGTGCCCATATAGATCGCTTTTTTTGCAGGATCAATATTAGGATTGCGCGGCGCACCGGAAAGCCAGCGCACGACGAAATACTTCCCTTTCCAGGTGTTGCCCTTCCGTAAGAGGAAGTCGCAGTTCTTGCGGCCGGAGAGGGAAGAGAGGGTCATGGGGGATAGCTTATAGCTGATAGGTTTGTAGACATAATGAAAACCCCTCCACGATTGCAGAGGGGCTTTGGGGTTTCCCACCGGGCCGCCATTTTAGTGATGGCGATCCGCGTTGTGACCGTCCGCCTTGCGGACGCCGTGTCCGCGAGCGCGGCGGATCACGGGCGGGACCTTGCGCATGCAGAACTCGGTGTAGAGTTCGTAGATGACCTCGGTGCTGGGGTCGCCACCGAGGCGAAAGAGCCGCATCCGGAGCTTTTGGTTGCCCTGGGCCGCCACTAGGACGGCTTCGCGGATCTCCTGCTCGGTCATCTGCTGCGCGCTGGTGGGAAGGGTCAGGGTTGCCATAGGACTTTCTCCTTTGCTATGGCTTCCTTGGATAGTATCTTACTGCCGACTTTATCATTAAGTACTTTTATTGTCAATATGTCATTATCATTATCTAGTATTGTTGAGACGAACTACGAATTCGACGAAGGTCGGGGAGTGGCTTTTATTGCA
>CAYUWH010000006.1:0-18846 GCA_964448615.1 uncultured Candidatus Peribacteria bacterium | reverse complement strand
TATTGTTGAGACGAACTACGAATTCGACGAAGGTCGGGGAGTGGCTTTTATTGCATTTAATGGCTCTCAAACAGACATTCCGTGTCAGGTATGTCGGGGTACAAGAAGTGCCATCAATGTGTTGTCAGCAGGAGTGATTTGCTCGCTTCAACCCGAAGGCGAAAAGAAGATTGAAGCAGCAGCATTTACGAAGGAATTAGAGGAAATCGCGTCTATCATCCAAGAACTACTTGGACCACATCTGGCGCCAAGTATTGTGTGTATGGCCTGCGTAGAAGATTGTTTCCAGCCAGGTCACACCTGTTACAAACCTAAACCCACGCGCATTCCTCCGAAAGAAGATTTTCTCGCATCGCATGGCTACGAATCTCCACGGAGTCTCTGAAACTCCTAGCATTTTCCGTTCAGAGTCCGTTACACTCGCTTCAACATGGCTTCCCTCACAACCGACCAAGTCCGGCACATCGCAAAGCTCGCGCGACTCCAACTGACCGAAGAGGAAGTACAGCGATTCACGACCGAGCTGACTTCGATTTTCAACACCATTGATGTCCTCCAGAAGGTGGATACGAAGGGCGTGGAGCCTACGGCGCAGGTCACGGGCCTCCATAATATGTTCCGCGAAGACACGGTGAAGCCCTCCATGGCCGCTCCGGAGGATTTGCTCAACTGCAGCCCTCTGCCTATTGTCGAACGCCAGATTGAAACTCCTTCCGCCCACGGTTAAGCCATGAACCCCAACACTCTCACCATCGCCCAAGCGCACGACAAATTGCGCTCCAAGGAGATCTCCGCGGAGGAGCTCGCGAAGGCGTGCATCGACCGCATTGAAGCGGTGGATGGTCAGCTGAACAATTTGATCTTCAAGAATTACGACCGAGCCCTGGAGGAAGCGAAAAAAGCCGACGAGAGGGGAGCGTTCGAATCACCCTTGGCCGGTATACCATACTTTACGAAAGACGTGTTCTGCGAACAGGGTGTGCCCTCCACGGTGGCCTCGAATGTGTTGAGAGGGGAGAAGGGCGGCAAGGATTACGTGCCTCCGTTTGATTCCACGACGACCGCGCTCCTCAAGAAGGCGGGCGCCATCAGCTTGGGACACGCCAACACCGACCAATTCGTGATGGGTTCGAGCACGGAGACTTCCTGCTACGGCCCCTCGCGCAATCCGTGGGACACCACGCGCGTACCAGGCGGTTCTTCAGGCGGATCGGCATCGGGCGTTGCGGCGGATGAATGCTTGTTTGCCACGGGCACGGATACGGGCGGTTCTATTCGCCAACCGGCTTCGCTCTGCGGCGTGACGGGACTCAAGGTGACCTACGGTCGCGTGAGCCGTTACGGCGTCATCGCGATGACGAGTTCGCTCGATACCATCGGCCCCATCACGAAGACCGCCGAGGACGCCGCCATCGTGCTCCAGGCATTGGCGGGACACGATCCATTGGATGCCACCACGCCGGATATCCCCGTGCCGGATTACCGCCAGGATTTGAATAAATCGATCAAAGGACTCCGCATCGGCCTTCCGAAGGAGTACTTTATTGAAGGCATCGATCCAGACGTCGAAAAGGCCGTCAGAGAGGCCTCCAAAGTTCTGCAGGACATGGGCGCCACGGTGGAGGAGGTGAGCCTGCCGCATACGGAATACGGAGTCGCAACCTACTACGTGATCTGCCCGTGTGAAGTGAGCTCCAACCTCGCGCGCTTCGATGGCATCCGCTTCGGAACCAGCGTGAACGATCCAAAAGATTTGTTGGAGTACTACGAACGCGTGCGCTCGCAGGGCTTCGGGGCGGAGGTGAAGCGCCGCATCATGATCGGCACCTTCGCGCTCTCCGCCGGCTACACCGATGCCTACTATTATCAAGCAATGAAGGTTCGCACGCTCGTGAAGCGCGACTTCGACGACGTATTCAAGAAGGTAGACGTCTTGCTGACGCCCACGGCGCCTTCGGCGGCATTCAAAATCGGGGAGAAGGCGAATGATCCCGTGCAAATGTACCTGAACGATGCCTTCACGATCCCCGCTTCACTCGCGGGTATTCCCGGCATCTCCGTCCCCTGCGGCTTTACCAGCTCTGGCCTGCCGATTGGATTGCAGATTCTCGGCGGCTACTTCCGGGAAGATTTGCTCCTGAATGTCGCGCATCAGTATCAGCAAGCGACGCATTGGCTAGAGAGAAAACCGGCCCTCTGAACAGTTTCTTGTTACAAGAGCATTGCGGGAACGCAAAAATTCTTTAGTATGCCGCGGCATGACTTACCTCCCTCTCCGCCGGATTTACGCGTTTTCAGATACCTACGGTCGCAGCAAGAACCCGTTTATGCAGGATGACGCCGACGCGCTCCTCTCGACGGATTTTCGCGCATTTCCTCTGGAACCTGTTCGCCGAGAGTTCGATATTTACGGACGCGAGGCAGTCAGCAGCCATATGGTGCGCGTGATCTTCAGCCTGACCCAAGCAACAAAAAACTCGAAGTATCTTTCGGAAAACGTGCGCAAAGAATTTTCAGAATCCCTCACGGGTATTTTCATCAATGCCGCGCCGCGCATCGGAAAGGACAACGGCCACCCGTTCTACGTCGCAACCTCCGGCAACATTCGCATCGTAACGACGGATTTGGCCGCACTCTCGTCGGTGAAAGATCACATTGAAACACTCGCGCATTTGCCCAACGAAGAAAACATCGTCTACTCCCGCACCGAACAATTCCGCTCCAGCTACACGCCGTTCTTATTACATCCGGATCACGGTATTGATTTGGTGCAGGATTCACTCGATACGATTCCAGATTATCCGGAGGACAAATGGGAGCTTTCGTACGTCGATCGCTTTGGAAACATCGTGACGTACACCAAAAACCCTGATCGCAAATGGAAAGAAATTGAGGCGGCGGCAGACAGCAAAGGATGTCTGACGCTTCTGATCGGCAACGTCAGCCAGAAGGTGTATCTCGGCTCTTCGCTTCGCGATGCGGAGCCGGGCAGTTTGGTCGTTTACAAGAACGGCGATATCGATATCCTCCGCAAATGGATGGCGAACGAAGACAGCTACACACGCCTCTACAAATCCGGTTATCTGCAGTATGGAAAACCGGAAGTAGGCGCGGGAATTGAAGTAGTTAAGTCATAACTCGTAGCCGAGACACCGATGTCTCGGCTACGGTTTTATTATCCTCTAAACCACGCGAACAGCTTCTTCTTTGTTGCAACCGTTGCAGGAGCAGCTTCTTCTTTCATGGTTTCCACCGCTTCCTTCACTAATTCTTTGGAGACCTTCTTGGATGCCTTCTCCGCAGCAACTTCCACCGGCGTCGGCTTGGCGGCTACGGTCTCAGGCAATGCAAGACGCTGCTGCAGGGAACCCATGAGAATATTTCCTTCGCGCAGACGATCATTGAGGGCATGAATTACTTCCCACTGTTTTTCGATCTGCTTATTCTTGAGATCCAGCTCCTGCTGAAGAATCGTGAGGATGCCGGACGTATTTTCAGAGGAAGATGCTGACGTTTTTTTCTCTTCCTTCGGGGCTGAACCGAATTCACGGAGAATAATGTCCTCCCGCACGCGCCACGTGAAGGTATCGCCCTTCTTTTTGAAGGCGGCCACCTCGGAAGGGGACGGTTCAATCGCCGCGCGGTCCGCATGCTTGTCGTTCTCAGTGAGGGTGTGAATGAGACGGCGAATGGTGCTTCCGGAGCGCCCCGTCAACTTGGCTGCCTCCGCGATCGTGAGGAAAGAGGTATTCATGGAGGGCATCATACCTCTCCACGGAGGCATTCATGAAAGAGTTCGCCTTGCCGAGTCTTCCCCTTGATTATAAAAGTCCCATCGTCGTCAGCGTCGAAACGTAGAAAAACGCGCTATAGATGGCAATGGTGGCTACAAACAGGTAGAAGGCGACCTTTATACCAAGGCCAATTGCATGGTGCTGACGGGCTTTTCTGGCTTCCTGCTGCTGTAACTTGAGCAAGTCACGGATTTCTGCTAATAATAGCTCGGTTTTGGAGGGGGACATAGGAGGAGAATACGAGCCACTCGTTCACATCACAAGCCGCAAGAATCCGTATCCCCCGTCGGATTGTCGGTTTTTCTCGTGAAATATTCACTGAATTGAGCAATTGAGTACAACGATCTAAATTCTTCCTTATCTACATGTATGAGCAAAATTCCTCGATCTCCACTGCATCACAATGGCATCAAAGAGACCGAAAAGGTCACCATTGAACATGTGCAACAAGCATGGGATGAAATTGTTGCTGATAGAATTCAGCCCGTTGTCGATCGTATTAAGGCGAAATATGGTTACAAAACGGCGTTTCATCAACATGCCAACAGCTTACTGGAACGACTGGACGATGCTCTTCGCTTTCTACTGAATACTTTTAAGCCACTATCGTCGGAGGCGGATGTCCATAAATGGTGTCATGAACATATCCGTGCGAAGCTCTTGGAAATTCCCTCCTATATGCGCAGCGATCTCCGTGGCGTTAATGCACAAATTTCAGCGATGCCAGAACTCGTAAAAACAAGATTGCTTGAGCTTGTGACGCTGCCGGCCACTATCACTCCCGAAGGGCAAACTGCCGTTCCAACGGAGCAAGACGTTACTCGCCGTTCTATCGCAGACCTTTTGAACCTCAATCCGAAGGATGCGGCCAACCGTGTGTCGCAACATGTGCGCCGAGAAATGCAGGAAATCGCCGTGCACACATTCATCGATTTCTGGAAACAAGCGGCAGCGCGCGGAGAAGGAATTTCACGAGAGATTGTGCAAGATTTTGTCCTATGGATGGGAGGTGCATTGCAAGAAGTGGAACGAAAATTGCCCCGCGATCAGGAGCTCACTATTGCAAATCTACGCAATGTATTGTCGACGATTCAATTCCCGCACCGTGCACACAGCAGTGCGACATCGTTCTGCATTGCAGCTGCTGAAGCGATACGGCACGCATTCGAAACAAAAGTGCATGCGATTGATGACTTTGGCGTCATCGAAGAATGGACGACGTATGGCCGAGTCGAAGATCTGGTTGTGGAATGTCTCGCTCAGGGAGTACCTGCTCCGGAGGTCGGGGTTCTGAGCACCGCAGAACAAGAGATGGTGCTGGCATCTTCCCAAGAAGAAGGAGATCTTACGGCTCTGGCCGACCACTTTAACAACACGTTCTACGGAGGATATCCACAGAGAAGCCCCGAGGAGCTCTTCATATGGATCGACGAGAGAAACCGCGCAATACACGAAGAGGAAGCCTCACAACAGCAAGTGGCCGGAGTACAAAATGTACCGGAACAAGCAGCTGCAGAGCCTTCTGCCGATGTGGTGACAACTACAATCATTGATAATACATCGCTCACACCACCTATCGTTGCAGAACTAATATATGCACCGGAACAAGAATCACCGCTCGCACGAACGGCACGGGTGCTCGCAGAGATGAAGACCCGATTTTCACAGCAGTATGCGTTAGTGGAAACAGCTGTTGCGCGCTACGCAAATGACATCGGCATGGCAAAAAACCACGGCGCTATACAAATGATTTTAAAGCATTTGCGAATGGAAATACCATGGATAGCAGAATCCGCTCTTTCTACAACGGAGCGAGAGGCTTTGCTGGTGGCATGCGTAGAATCACTGTGGATAAGGCAAGAGTTAAAAGAAGGAATGCTGAACCGCAATGGTATCGGCATCAAGCTGCCCCACGTGCAACAACAAATGTTATCTCTTCTGCACAATAATAATGGCAAATTGCGAAGGGATTTAAACATATATATTCAAAACATCACTGATCTCTGGAGGCGCTACCATGGGGCAAAAACGGTTCCGGATTTTCAACCCTTTGAAAGAAATTTCGCTATTGGCCGAGCATTGATCATCGAGGAGTTTCTGCGCAACATTGCAACAGAGAATGCACGACGAAAGGCTCTTCAGCCCGTCATTACTCCTGGTGTGGCAGCAGAACCTATGCGCATTCCCTTGCGCAAGGATGCAGATGTAATCGAGCAAGATCCAGTCATTGCTCCCATCATGTCTCCTGCTCCTTTTGATCCTGAGCTCACGCATCGCACGCCGCTTCTCGCTGCACTCTCCGCAGAGTCAAGATTGGCACTGAAAGCATTGGAAGCCTCCAATGAGGAACCGATACCCGAACCTGAACAGCAGATCATCACGGCAGCTGTGCATGTGCCGCAAACAGAGAAGCCTGTGGAAACAACTGCTACTCCCGAAGATTCTTTTGAGCACTATACGAAATACATCGCGGGAATCGGTGCCATTGTAGAGAATGAGATTGGTAGCATGATGGCATCTCCGCGTTACGATGCTGTACAAAGCATGGTCGACAGAATCGAAAAGGCATTTGCATGGCGGACTGAAGCCAAGAACATTCATGCCCGACGAGCAGTAATCCTCGCCTGCATTGAAGCAGAGTGGATGCATATACGCGATATCGAACACGGCACTGCTTCACAGACAACTGCGAGAACCCGCATGCAGGTGAATAACCATCTCTACAATAACAACGCATCATTAATAAACGGGAGCGGACAATTTTTGCAGGATCTCCGAGGGATATGGCAAGGCAATATGCCCACAACAGAGGCTGAGGCGGCGATTCATAGCCTGCTGGCGAAACGCATGCGTGAGCTGACGGAATTATTGCAAGAAATGGCGCCGCAAGAAGCAGTCGTAACACCTGTACTGGCAGAGCCTGTGAGTCAGCCGGAGCCTGTTATTCAGCCCATACCCGAAGCGGAAACATCCGAACCCGCAGGGGAGGCAGAACCTGCGACCCTAGAAGCATATCTACAGGTGGTCTCCGCGCTGCGTCGCGCAATCACCAACAAAATCGACGCTCTTAAGAGAATAGGCCCCGACCATCAGGAATGCACAAAGCTCTTGGATTCGATTCAGCAGAGCATGTCGTGGCCGGCGGCAGTACCCCCGACGGTACGCCAGGCGATTATTACCGCATGCACAGAGCTCGAGTGGATGCGTTCAATGATGCGCAAGAACGCAAAGATGTATGTCAGTGATCCCAATTCCCGGGCAACTCTTATTAAGGTAGTGAGCATCGGACTCTATGGCGATGTACATCGTTTTGTCAGAGAAAGCAGGGAATTCGCGCGCACACTTGTACGTCTCTGGAATACCCATGCACAGGACGCGCCTTTGTTGCTGGAGAAGGAATCCGCCATTCTGACGGCACACATCCGTGAATTGCACACACTGCTCACAGCTGAACAGCAAGTAATCGTCGAGGAGCCTGCCGCGGAAATCGCTGTTGAGGAAGAAGTTCAGCCACTAGAGGCTAGTGTACCCGCTCCGGAACCTGTGAAAGAGGAAGTGATCGCAGACATCATTCAATTGGCACCCCAAATGCCTGAACCTGTACGCGCTCTGCCAGTTGAACTCGATACAATTGAACGTGCACATTCGGCTTTCGAGCAGGCATTACGGAATAATCGCGCAGAAGTTGAACGCTTGTGGAATGTGGCACGTGAACATGCTGCAACACTGATTGATTCTTTGCGTTCACTCATCCGGCATTTGCCGGACATGGCAAAAGAAATCCCCGTTCGCATGGAAGAGTTGCATGAGACACAACAACGCATTACCCGTGTGCGCAATCGTATGGCAGATGAAGATGTCTCAGAGGGCATCAAAACACTCTGTGACGCCGTGATACTCTATCGGCAATGGCAGGGATCGAAAAAGAAAGATCTCACGAAAGCAGATGTGAAAGAACACCTGGAAGCTTTTTTGCCGCATCGTGAAGCACTGCAACGAGCACTGAAGGACGCTGAAGCATGCTTTACGGAAATGAGAGAATGTCGTGAACAGGCCACCCAATGGGAACGGCTGATTGGGCGGGCGGATGAATTTTTTACGCGCTTGCGCAGTCAGGAGCAGTATCTTCCACATGATCAACTGGAGATTGCAAAAAACCTGCACCAACAGTATTTCGTGAATGGGTATTTGCGATCGCAGGTTGCGGAATACAAGCGAATTCTCGAGTCAGTAGGCTGGGAAGAGGCGACTTTGGGGCGCGAATGCAGCACGCAAAACACACCTCTCTCTACATTTTTGAAAACCGCAGAGGAAGCACTGGAAACATTTAAAAAGAAGTAATAAAAAAAAATCCCTCCTCCGTGCATGACGGAGGAGGGGAGAGATGTCGTGTCTCGAAGCGTTGTTATGCCTCGCGAGCCTGTGAGGCGTACTCCTCCAGGATGCGTTTGTGGCGGATCGGGATTTCGTCGATCCCGTTGATGCGGATCTCAGCCTCGGCGGCATCGCCCATCTTGGCCATCTCGACCAAGTGCGCCACCACGCAGAAGTCGTACAGTCTGAAGTGTCTTGCAGACTCGCTGAGTCCATCCAGAAGCGGATCGCCGAGATTCACGGTGGCCCGGCCGATCTTGCGACCGCCGAGACCCCACATCACGAACGGAAGGAGCGTCACGATTCTGCCGCCCGTGGCGTGCATTGTCGCATCGTGGATCTCGTACCACACCCCTTCGATCTGGATCTTGGGGAACACTTCCTGCCGACGGGTAACCGTAATCGTTGTCCGCGCAGTACTGATCTCCTTGCGACCCCGCATGCGCTGAACGCAAAGGGTGTAATCCCCCGGCGCACAGTCATCGGCGATACACAGCGGCACCCGGACCCCTTTCACCTGACGGATGAGGATGCCCATGGAGGGGCTGCAGCTCCAGCGGAAGGTATCGCCTTCTTCCGGAACCGCACACACCGCACGGAACACCTTGTCCACCGTCCCTTGCGGGAGCGTGATGTCCTGAGGGGAGATGGACATGTGATCCACCGGAACCCCCTTGCAGTACACCACGGCAGCTATGTTGGGATCCTTTCGCAGACGACACACCAGCTGGCACGCGCCGCGCATCATGGCCTCCAGTTCCACCGAAGGCTCATGCGCATTGCGTTGCCGGATGGTGACAGCGAGGCCGTGAGGAATATCCGACAGAAGCGGATCCGTAATCACCGCATCGCTGGGCACCATCAGCCACTCGAGGTCCTTCGGACGGATATCGGCTGGCAGGATGACGCTCACCGTTTCGGTGGTACCGACCACCATCGCGAGACGCTCGCGGTTAAGCTTGATCCCGCTTCGCTGGGGGGAACTGGCATCGCGACCGCCTCCGCTCGCGGGCGGAACCACGGTTCGCGGGGTACCGGGCGTCGTGCCCGGACCGATCGGCTGATCGCAGGTCGGATCGTATCCCGTCGAGCGTGCGAACCGGTCGAGGAAGCGAGCGTTCTGAGCCCGTTGCAACTCTTCCTGCACCAGCGCGAAATGCTCCTCCACCTTATCGCGCAGCACCACCGTCAGGAAACGCAACACCTGGCAGTGCGGCCCCTGGAAGAACTCGTCCTTGAAACTCTTGCGATTCTCCGCGGTGAAGCGATTGAGCCCGGCCATACAAATGGTACCGAGCAGCGAGCCATCGGCGAAGATGTCCGGCACGTCGTTGGCCGCCAGCCCGAGGTAATCCATGAATTCGGCGAGCGGACAAACGGGGGCGCGGCCTCCGATGCGCAGGATCTGACCTCGGTGGTTCGACTTCTTCGTCATGAAGAGACAGACACGCACGTTTCCGAGGATGGGATACATCCCCGAAAGCATGTCCTGTTCGCCGAACTCGAGAATCAGCGGTTCCTGCAGCATGTCGAGCTTCTGCAGCGGCTTGCGATTGACGACCACGATGTCCGCGACATCGAGATCGAGCGATTCGCAGAGCTTCTCGAGATAGTACTTCTCGCTGCCGCACTTCGTCCAGTTGTGGTCATCGAGATGCACGATCACGGCCGACCCGGTCTGTCCGTTGGGCAGAAACTCGTCCCACCAGGACGGAAAGACGATCGGCTCGTCCCACACCTCCTCTCTCGGCTCGCCGATGACTGCGGCGCGGTGAATGTCCCGCGTCAGAAAGGTATGACCTCCCTGCGGGAAATACTCGAACGACCGCGTGAAGACTTCGAGGCGATCTGCGTAGTGCAGCATGCGGGTCCGACCCGTGCCGAACTGTCCGATCGTATCGCCGCGTCCTTCCTTCTCACTCTCGTCGAACAGGAAATATCCTTTCGCCTGTGCCTCACCGAAGCCTCGACCGTTGTCGATGACGCGGAGGATCTTCTGCGAAGGATCGATCTCCAGCCAGATGCGCTTCGCTCCGATGTCTTTGGCGTTGCTGATCATCTCGACCAGCGCTTCCATCACCAGACCGGAATTGCAGGCCTTTGGGCCGCTGCGGTTCTGATGAGCCTTTTCCTTGTTCTGCCAGACACGCACCTTCTTCATGACACTTCCTCCGTAGGATGCTCATTATTGGTAACCGACGTTCTGAACTGCTCTCGCAAATGCTCGATGTGCGTGATGCCCTGTGTAGGACACACTTCACGCAGCAGTAGCATCGCGAGAATCAGTTCGTTGATCTGTTCGCCGAGCTGCTCGTAGCACGACTGGCGCACATCTTCTTCGATGACCTGCGACATCAGTGTAAACCGACGGCGCAGTTCTTCAATTAAGAGGACCGTATCGCGCAGTTCTTGCTTCGTAAACTTGCCCTTAAGGGCCAGAAAGTTCTTCCTCCTCAGCACGAAACGTATGCCATCAAGGTTTTGATCGCTGCCCTCAGCAACACCCGCGAGGAGCCGGTTGTATACGTCTCCTTCGATGACACGCACACCGGGGGCAATGACTTTCGGCTGATCAGCAGCCACGCCGGGGAGCGCCTGTTCCAGTACCTGCCGCACCGCCGCTTGCACGACCGATGCGAACACTGCACTCAGCGGATCCGTTACCGGAACCACTGCGGGCGTAGGTGGCGCTGTTGGCTGCCTGACTTCGACAGGCTCTTGTGGGAGCTCTTCTTGAATCCCTGCAAGAGTCTGGCTCTGTTCCGGAATGGGCGTAATGCCGCTGATCGTATGATCCGGTAAAACTTCCTCGATCTTCCTGGCCATGCAGCCGATCATCTTGAGAATGTCATGCTGCAGTTTGACCGAAATCTGAGCGCCGATGTACGAGTAGACCTGCTGAAGCTGATGGATTTTGAATCCGATCTTCTTCCTGCAGGCATCATACGTACCCCAGCATTCGGGCTTCCCCGCGTCGTACCATCGCTTGAAGATGAGCACGAGCGGATGAGGAGTGCAGTTGGGTGCCTTCTTCAGCATCAACTGCATCTCGACGAGGGCGCTGGACTTAACGACGACTGATGTCTCGAACGTGACGCCATTGTAATGCCTCCGGAAAGTATTCCCCGGAACCTTAATCACTCTGGCGCAGTCTGTGAAATTCTTCCACAGGTCAGCAGTGATACCTTCCTGTACCAGATACTGGAGCCGTAAAACGTGCGGCGTGATGGTCCTGGGTTCGGGCTGTTTCTGCGGGCGCACTGCCACTTCTTCTGCATCCGGACCGCGAGCGCGCTCTTCAATGGGCTTTTCGCTGCTCTCTTCGGACATGATTGCCTTCTCCTTTGTTCTTCTATAATAAAAAATGCTTCGAAACCGACGTTGTGAAAGTACGGCCCAACGACAAATTGCCGCTGGTTAGAACACTGTATAAGACTTTAGTCAAAATTCAAGCTATTTCAGCGTAAAGTGACCTCTCAGGAACAGTAAAGCGCCACGTCGTTCGAGAACGACGTGGCTATATTTGTTGCCAGGAGCTTACATTCCGTGCAGCTCGAGAACCTGATCTGCTGTGATCTGCTGCTCACCGTTCACAAGCAGGATACGCGCACCACCCTCGCGCTTCATGAAGCTGAGCGTGAGCGTCACCACGATTCCCCCCGGCAGCTCGACGTTGTACGTCGGGAGCTGACCCGGAGCCATGAGGGTGGCCGGCACGGTCGGGAGCGTTGGCAGCGCTGGAGATTCGGCATTCCGCCGACGACGCGTTTTGCCGGCAGGAGCTTCTTCCTTGGGCACCGCCTTCCGCTCGTTTGCCGGACTTTCATCGGGCTTCTTGTGCCCCATGGTGTCGATCATGGACGGCTCGCCGATCAGCGCCTCGGCATCCGCCTCCAGCACGTCAGCCACATCCCGAAGGAAGGTTTCCGAGAGCAAGACCTCGCCGTTCAGGCGCTCCTGCACTTGCGCATTCTGGTACTCACGAGCTCGGGAAATGAGCGTTTTGAGACGGAGAGTCAGACCTTCTTCATCTGAGATTCCGCGCTCTTTCATCAGCGCGCGGAGGCGCTCCATCCGTCCGACGTTCAGCTCACGCGCCCTGGCCAGCCTGCGCTGAAAGCCGGCCTGAGCTGGCTGCGCACGATGGCCCCCCTTAGTAGGCGCTGCCTCCTCTACGGGTTCAGTGGCGGGTTCGGCCACTACGGGGGAGACCTCCGCCACCGTTGGATTCACGACTGGGGCGAGTGGTGCCGCCACCTGTGCGGCGATAGTCGGCGGAGCATCCTGCTGCAGCTTTTCCACGTCCTCGCGCGTCAGGTACGCAACGCTGACCCCCAGATGCGGTGCGACGAGCGTCGCGAATTCTGGAGTCAGCGGAATTGACCGGGAGGCACGCAGAGCGACGAAGATCTCATGCTCGAGCTCTTCGTACTTCGGCTTCTCCCGTTCGGCATCGAAGACCTTACTCGCAAGCTGCTGGTGATTCTTGATCCCCTTCCTTTCCATGGCTTCCTTGAGGCGTTTCTGCAACTCAACAGAACTGGCAGCGGGGGCGGCCGATCTCGGATTCATGCCCATTCTCCTTCTCCTGTGTTGTGTTCCCTGCAAAGCACCAACAAGGCGTTTGCGACTGACAAAGATCATCTGACGCTCGGCGTCAGTTCACTTAAAATACTTATTCCTGTTTATTTGTCAAATAAGAGCCCCCTCTCACAATGGAGAGGAGGCAAGACCAACAACAATCTTTTCAGAGACCGACCAGTTCCAGTACCTGTTCATCGGTCAGGAGAATGGCTCCGCTGACCATAACGCGCCGGCCATCTTCACGTTTCACGATCGTAAGCTGGAGTGGAACGTCGATATTCCTTGGCAGCCGGATGCTCACAGGCGGCAATTGATAGCCGCCAGGGATGACCTCAGGAATCATGGCGACACCGGCATTCGCCTGCGGCCGAAACACCTTTTTTGTCTTCCTGCCGGATGCACGAGACTTTCGTTTTCCCTGTGCAGGACGTCCCACCTCATCGAAAGCTGTCGCTTCACCGATGATCGAGGCAGAATCGATGCCCAGGGCATGCGCTACGGAACGAATGAAATGCGCTGAGAGCAGCCTCTTTCCGCTCAGACGTTCCACCACTTCCGAGTTGCAGTAGGAACGCGAATTCGTAAGTGGCTTTTCCTGCATACGCTTCGCGAGTTGGTGAGTCTCGACATTGGCCTCTTGGAGCGCATGTTTAAGACGTTGCAAGCGTCCGACGTTCACTTCTCGGGCTCGCTGCAACCCTGCAGCGCGCGCTTGGTTACCGACGGCAGTCATCGCTTCATTGATTGGCATAATTGGTTCCTCTATTGTCTCCTAGTGACTCTGATTCCCTTGCAAAACCACCCACGAAGCGGTTTGTCTGACAAAGATCGCCTGACTATACAGTCAGTTTCATTACCATACTTTATAGCGACACATTGTCAATAATTGCATACTTTTTGCATACTTTTTATAAAAAAAGCGACCACTCTAAGAGTGGCCGCGAAAGTTTTACTGTTCCGGAGACGATGGAGGTGATTCCAGAGTGAGAGTGATGACATCATCTGTCTTGGTGCGCGAACGTTGGCTCATGATCGGCGGCCGATGCATAGCGGCACTCGTCATGACTGGCGTTCCGACGATGGCAGCAAGCAACCCTTGCGCGTCGGCGGGACAGACCCCCAGGGTTTCAGCTGCTTTTTTGGCAGCCGCCGCACGAATCTTGGCACTCGTCTGCGCACTAAGGATCTGCGCGGAATTTTCGCTGGGACCACAGGAGGTCAGACAAACATCGAGGAACTCGACACCCCATTCTTCTTCCATCTGCTTCATCTTTGCGAGCAATTCGCTGGAGATGGATTCGGTTTCCCGGATGCCTTCATGCGTCTTGGTTTGTAAAATATCTCGCAGCAGCGCCATGCATCGATCCGTGATGCAGCTTTCGAGCTCATCCACCTCGAAGAGTGCTTTGTAGATGTTCGTCACACGAAAGCGAACGATCGAACTGACGAGAAAAACCAGATCATCCTGAATAAAAATCTCTTGCCGATCGAAGCGCTGCGTCTGCTGTCACACATGTCGGCGCTTGAGCGTCTGGACCCAGGGGATTAGCAAAACAAATCCCGGCTGGATGATGACAGGATTTCCGTGCCAGTCACGCTGCACACGACCGAAGATCAGACGGCATCCCTGTTCGCCCTCTTGGACGAACTTGAGAGTCTTAAAGAGCGTCGTGATGAGGCCGACAACCATCATCACAAGGGCCACGTTGAACTGATTCAGTAACTGCTCCCAAGACATCAATTTCTCCTTCGAAAAACTTCTGATGGTGTGAAACAACTAATAAGAATTATTGATCTTTTATTATTCTTGTCAATTCTCAGGAAATCTCATACGGATGCGGCACGGACGCAATGCCGATCGCCGCCACAATGCTGATGATCATCAGGAGAATCGACAAGAATCGCTGCCATTTGCCATCGCGTTCCGCTGCATACAAGGCAAACACGGGATACACCGGCGTCACGACCCGACCGATACTGGTAATCGCCCCCCACATGTGACTGTGCATGCTGAGCATCGTCACCAGAAGTCCGGTCAGCAAAAATGCAAAGAGCCCTATCTTAAGCCGTTTTTCCATCCACTCCGCCGAGAGAACTCCGCACCCGGCGAGGACGAACACCAGCAAGGCAAATCCGGAAAGGCGGTACGTGGTGAGACCTTCGGTCAGCCATTGAAGGAGCTGGAGGGGTCCGTGAAGGGGGAAGCTCACCACATTGCTGTTCGCCTGGAAGGGCACACCACCCAAGCGCATCGTGAGGAACCATTGCCACAACGTGAAGAGGATCATCGGAACCACTAACAACAACGCTTGTTTCCAATGCTTGTGCCACAGTTCCCACACAAACAGGAGACCGATGAGGAAGACGGTCGTCTCGCGTGCAAGGAGTGAAAGAAGGAGGCACAACAAGGTCGCGACGTTCAATTGACGCTGATTGCGTTCCCAGTACCAAAAGAACAAGACAATCAAAAACAGACTCAACGGTTCGGTGAGCATGTAGAGAATGCCGACGAGAATCGCGGGATTCACCACGACCGTCAGCGCATGCAGTGTTTTTCCTTTCGTCATGCGCAGCATCAAGGCGAGCGATGCGAGTGAGACGAGAAGATTGATGACGAGCATCGCAAACGAGAACCACGCTTCGTGGCCGAACGTAACGGCATACGTGACCAGCGGAAGAAGAATTCGCTGGAAGCGGTACGGCGAATCGAGTGACGGTTCTCCTCCGGAAAAGAGCGCGGGAAGATCGCGCATGATTTGGTAATAGAGCATGCCGTCGTATGCGGCGTCTTGATAGAGCACGACGCCGGGCGGAACTTGATGGGTCTCACCGAACGGCACATCCATGTGGAGCAATCCGCTCACATTTCCGCCGTAATGACTGACTCCAAGCAAGACGAGCGCCATGAGCCCAAGCGCCGCCGCAGAGACCGTGATGAAGGACTGCTTCTGGAACATACGCCGCAATGTAGAGAGAAATGGCTTTTCTATCAATAAAAGAAGCTTTTGCCACCCTTTAACCGTGGTAGAATGCCACTGCATGAAAGTGATTATCCTCTGCGGCGGCCAGGGAACGCGTTTGCGCGAGGAGACGGAATTCAAGCCCAAGCCCATGGTGATGGTCGGCGATAAGCCGATTCTTTGGCACATCATGAAAATGTATGCCCACTTCGGCTACAACGATTTCGTGCTGTGCCTTGGCTATAAAGGAAACATGATCAAAGAATATTTTTTGAATTATCAGGCGATGAATAATGATTTCACCATGCGCCTGGGAACGTCCACCATTCAGACGCACGGCGCGCACGGAGAAGAGGAATTCCAGGTCACGCTCGCCAATACAGGAACGGATTCCATGACCGGCTCACGCGTGAAGCAGGTGGAGCAATACATCAATGATGACCTCGTGTGCGTGACGTACGGCGACGGGCTCAGCGATGTGGATATCGGGAAGGTGATCGCGTTCCACAAGTCGCATGGGAAAATCGGGACGGTGACGTCGGTCAGGCCGCAATCGCGCTTCGGCGTACTGAAAATCGGCGATGATAAGCAGGTGAATATCTTCGCGGAAAAACCGCAGACCGAAGGATGGATCAGCGCGGGGATGTTTGTGTTCAAGCGTGATTTCTTTGAATATCTGTCCGCAGATCCAAGTTGCGTGATGGAGCAAGAGCCGTTGCAGAAACTCGCGCGCGACGGGCAACTGATGGCGTATCAACATGACGGATTTTTCTTCGCGATGGATACGTACCGTGAATCCATCAAGCTCAATGAACTCTGGGAACACAATCAGGCACCATGGGCACATTGGAAGAATCCAATGCTCTCTCCCGAACTTGAGAAAGCAAAAGACGCGATGCTCGCATCGCTTGGACATCCACACTTTCCCCGCTGATCATGTCTTCCTTCTGGCAAGATCGGCCCGTGTTCGTCACCGGCGCCTCGGGGCTGGTGGGTTCCTCCACGGTGGCCATGCTCAAGGCACAAGGCGCGGACGTGGTGATCCTGCAGCGAGACTTTGTACCGGAATCGGAATTGATCCGCTCGGGGCACTGGGATCGCATTAAGCGTGTACAGGGCGATTTAGCTGATCAGTTAGCCCTGGAACGCATTTTGGGAGAATACGAAATCAAGACCGTGCTGCACCTCGCGGCGCAAGCGATCGTGGGTGTGGCGAATAGGAATCCCGTCTCCACCTTTGAATCCAATATCCGCGGAACGTGGAATCTCTTGGAGGCCTGCAGACGGTCGCCATTGGTGTCAGAAATCGTCGTGGCGTCTTCCGATAAAGCCTACGGCGAACAGCCGCAACTTCCGTACACGGAAGACATGCCGCTGCTCGCGAAGCATCCGTACGATGTGTCGAAAGCCTGCACGGATTTAGTGGCGCAGAGTTACGCGACGACATTCAAATTGCCGGTGACGATCTCGCGCTGCGGAAATTTTTACGGCCCTGGAGATCTCAACTGGAATCGCATCGTCCCAGGAACCATTCGCTCCGTGTTGCGCGGTGAACGTCCAGTGATTCGCTCGGATGGATCGTATCTTCGCGATTATTTCTACGTCGAAGATGGCGCACAGGCGTACCTGACGCTTGCGGAAAAAATGCACAACAATCCCGCATTGCACGGACACGTCTTCAATTTCTCCACGGAAGAACCGATGACGGTACTGGAGATGACGAAACGCATTCTCTCACTGATGGATTCCAATCTCGAACCCGAAATCCGCAATGAAGCGAGCAGTGAAATTTTGAAGCAACATCTGAGTGCCGCAAAAGCGCGCGAAATGTTGGGATGGAAACCGGTGTGTTCGCTGGAAGAAGGACTGAAGAAAGCAATCGCCTGGTACCGAGACGTTCTCAGCCAGTAATCATGCCCACCATTTCTTCCTGCCGTTCGTGCGCCTCTTCTCAGTTGGAATCCGTGTTGGATTTGGGGAAGACGCCGCTCGCGAATGCATTGCTCAAGGAAGAGCAACTGAAAGAATCTAACGAGAGATTTCCGCTGCATCTCGTGTGGTGTTCGCAGTGTGCATTGTTGCAACTGACCGAAAACGTGCCCGCCGAGAAACTCTTCGCGCACTATTTTTATCGCTCTTCGTTCTCCGATACGTTCCTCAAGCATTGCGAAGCGCTTGCAACTCGAATCGCCCGAGAACGTCGTCTGGGAGCCAATCATCTCGTGATCGATATTGCCAGCAATGACGGGTATTTGCTCCAATTTTACAAACAGAAGGGGATTCCCGTGCTCGGGATCGAGCCAGCCAGCAATATTGCCACGATTGCGGAAGAGAAGGGGATTCGGACGATGAATGCCTTCTTTACGGAAACCTTGGCGAAGCAATTGGTAATGGAAGGAACACAGGCAGACGTGATTCATGCCCATAACGTGATGCCGCACGTCGCGGATCAACGGGATTTTTCAGCAGGCATCTCACAGCTTCTGAAGCCCAACGGCATCGCGGTCATCGAATTCGCGTATGCGATCGACACCATTAATAAAACGGAATTCGACCAGATCTATCACGAACACATGTGCTATTTCTCCCTGACGTCCTTCAGGCATCTCTGCGCACAATTCGGATTGGAAACCGTGCGCGTGGAGCGCATCACGATGCATGGAGGATCACTGCGCGTGTTCTTGATGAAGGGCCCGGAGGCCTCACCGGATGCCTCCGTGAAGAATTTGTTGGAGCAGGAAGCCGATTGGGGGGTGATGAAGATGGAGCCCTATCAACGTTTCGCTGATCGTACGGCTGAACTCAAAGCATCTCTGATGAAATTACTGCAAGATCTGAAGGCTCAGGGGAAGCGTATTGCCGTCTATGGAGCCTCCGCGAAGGGCTCCACGCTCATGAACTATGTTGGCATCACCAAAGACCACGTCGACTACATCGTCGATCGCAGTACGGTGAAGCAGGGATTCTTCGCGCCCGGCACGCATCTGAAAATCGAAGCTCCGGAAAAATTGTTGGAGGACCAACCGGATTATGTGCTCCTGCTCACGTGGAACTTTGAGCAGGAAATTTTGGAGCAGCAGCAAGAATATCGCGCGCGAGGCGGGAGGTTCATTGTGCCGATTCCGGAGGTGAGG
>CAYUWH010000005.1:22408-48221 GCA_964448615.1 uncultured Candidatus Peribacteria bacterium | reverse complement strand
ACCAAAGACATCGTGATCGATGATGCAACCTTGGTCTCTGATTTCAATGCAAGCGGCACGGCGACTCCTTCCGCAGGATGGACCGCCTATCATGTGAATGATGCGAATCCAGCCGTGCAGGAAATTTTGAGTTACGTTGTCGGTGGTGATAATGATTCCGTTCCGGGTGCATTCGGCGCACAGACATTTGATTGGACAACGGCCGCATCTCTTTCGGGGAACTACGACGTGTTTGTGGCGTATATCTGCGATTCTTCCCGCGGTACGGCTTCGTACAACGTGTACTCCGGCGCCACCCAACTGAACGGCGCGGCGTTGACGGTCAATCAGGCATTGCGCTCTTCGGATGATTCGGCTTGCGGATCGCAGACCGACCCGACGACGCAACCATTCTGGAAAAAACTCGGAAACTTCCCGATCAACGGCGTCGGCCGCGTGCAACTCGTGTCAGCGACGGGAAATAATATCGTGGCCGATGCAGTCGCCTTCCACAAAACAAGCAACCTCAGCAGCTCGAGCGCGAGTTCGGCTCCGGCTTCCTCTGTCGCAAGCAGCGTCAGCTCCTGCTCTGCAGTCAGCTCGGCTAATCTTCTTGGGTACTGGAAGCTCGATGAAAACGGCGGACTCGTCGCGATCGACTCCGCAGGCGGCGATAACAATGGTGCCAATGAGAACGGCCCGACGTATGTGAGCGGCACGCCCGCCATTGCGCCGAATCCTTCCGCACTCTCCTTCGATGGCACCGATGATCAGGTACGCATCGCCAACAGTGCGGACTTCCGCTTCGGCACGGGTGCCTTCACGGTTTCCGCCTTTACGAAAGGAACCGACGGTGATCGTTCCGTGCTTGGTAACTTCAGCAATACGCAAAAAGGTTGGGGGCTCTATCACTACGCTTCCGAGCGCATCAACTTCTTCGGCTATGGTGCAGGTGGTATCAATGACACCTCCTTTAGTGCGCCCGGCTTGCTCAACGGGCAATGGCATCACGTCGCGGGCGTGTACACGCGCAGCGGCAACGATCTCACCATCAAGACGTATTACGACGGTGTCTTGATCGGCACGAACACGGTGGCGGTCGGTGATATCACATCGATGTCCGATCTGCTCCTTGGCAAGTATCTGCTTCAGCCGAATTACAAAGGATCGCTCGATGATGTACGCGTCTACGCACGCGCGCTCTCTGATGGCGAGGTCTCCACGCTCGCATCCGGTTGTGCAGCCAGCTCGGCTAGTTCTTCGGCTCCCGCCAGCAGCGCTCCAGCGTCGAGTGCTCCTGCTGTACCGATGTGCAACGGCATGACAGCGACGATCTACGTGAACGGTGCCAACAAGATCGTCGGCGGACCGCAGAACGGTCAGACATACGGTGGCATGCTCACGGGTACCTCCGGCAACGATGTGATCGTGGGAACCGCGATCGGAGAAATCATCAATGGCCAGAATGGCGATGACACCATCTGCGCCCTTGGCGGTCCGGATATCGTGAACGGCAACGATGGCAACGACTGGATGGATGGTGGTAGCGGCAATGACATCCTCAACGGAGGTAACCATAACGATTTCGTGGCCGGCAATGCCGATAACGATGTCGTGAACGGCAATAACGGTGCGGATACGCTGTGTGCCGGTACGCACAATGACACCGCAAACGGCGGCAACGGTAACGACAACATTGATGGCGGACTCCAGAGTGATTCACTCAGCGGCGGAATCGGCACGGATGCCTGCCACCGCGGTGAGGCACACAATAGCTGCGAATCGATTGTGCCGACCGCATTGCCCGCTTGTAGCGGATTCTAATCGTGCATTCTCCAGAGGCATGACAGAAAAACCGGGGCTCCGCGAGGGGTCCCGGTTTTTACAATAAGATGTTGTTTACAGGATTGGCTTCACCCCGATGATCATCTTGCCGTCATGAATACTCCCGCGCGCTTTATGTACGGTGCCTGCGGGGAATTCAACGCGGCTGCCCGGTGTATAGACATGCGTTCCGGTGTGATCGGTGATGATCAGATCTCCGTTCAAAATAATGTGCACCGTGTGCACGTCGTGCGTATGTTCAGGTAGTTCTTCGTCCGGCGGCATGGGACAGACTCTGACATCGGAATACCCTTCTTGCTCCAACTGCCGGATCCAGGCTTGTTCGTTCATGCAGAATGGGGAATCGCCTCTAGTATGCTCCATCGTACGCCTTCTGCAACAAAGCGATGTCGATCTTCTGCATCTTGAGCATCGCTTCCATCACGCGCTGCGCTTTTGCAGGATCTTTGTCTGAGAGCATTTTATCCAAGATTGGAGGATTGATCTGCCACGAAACCCCAAACTTATCTTTCAACCAACCGCATTGCTCTGCTTTTGGATCAGCAGATAATTTGTTCCAATACTCATCAATTTCTTCCTGTGTCTCGCAGGCAACCAAGAGAGAAATGGCCTCATTGAAGCCGAACTTGTGCATGTGACCGCTGTCCATTGCCGCGAACCATTGATGCTCCAGCATGAATTCTGCGAACATGAGCTTCGCATCCTTCTCCGGCGCCGCCCCTTCCGGATACGGTGCGGACATACCGCGTTTGGAATTCTTGAAGACCGATACGTAGAAATCGATGGCATCCCCGGCTTTGCCTGTCACGTCACCGGTAAACATCATGGAGGGGACGATAAACGGCCGCGGTTCGCCGTCAGGATTCGTCAACATGAGTTGCCATGAGACACCGTATTTATCTTGGATCCACCCGTAGCGCTCGCTGAAGGGATACGTATCAAGCGGCATGAGCGGCGTGCCGCCGTCGGATAACTGCTCCCACAAGGCATCGAGATGTTCGCGCGCCTTTGAATCTTTTGAGGGATCGAAATTGAGAAGAAACGAGATCGAAGGGTTAAGCTTGAAGTACGGCCCCGCACTGATCGACATGAATTGATAACCTTGCAGCTCAAATGAGACGACATCGCAATCGCCCGAAGGCGTATTGCGGAGGACGGTCGTACTCGTGACCTTTGAATCGTTGCCAACCTGTGGTGAGCCTGTCGAACCAAACGCGGAGACATAAAATGCCGCCGCTTCCTTTGCCTCTTTATCGAACCAGAGATGGGGGATGATTTTTTGCATGGAATCAGTGTAAACAATACCGCTGTGAACGGGAAATATTTGCCGCAAAACTCTCACGGACTTATTAAGCCTTTTTCTCCGCCTGTGCTAGCCTGTTGTTGATGAAACGCACTCTTTTTTCGTTCATGCTTGCATTGCTGCTCCCTGCCGCGGCATGGGCTGCGTCAGGTCTCTCCGAACATGTCGTCACGTCAACCGTGGTGATTGCGAACTACAGCGAGAGCGGAGATTTTGTGGGGTGGGGATCGGGATTTTTCGTGGATGAAGGAATCGTGGTGACAAACAAGCACGTCATCCAAGGAGGGGATTGGTATCGTGTCTACGCGACCGGCAGCAACGAAGAGATCGATTTCACGTGTTACAAAAAAATCACGAAGAGCGATGTGCGCGTGAATCTCGATGACGATGTCGCGTACATGCGCGTCTTTTTATCATGCGCTCACGGCATGATGAAGTTTGCCGATGATCCGCAGGAACATGACCGCATCTCGGTCGTGGGATATCCGTACAAAGCTTCTACGTCCGTCTCCGGATCGCTGCGCTTGATTGCCACTTCCGGTGTTGTGACCGGCGTGACGGATGACGGGTGGTTCATTACCGATGCGCAAATGGATGTCGGTAATTCAGGCGGCCCCGTCGTGAATGGCACAGACGTAGTGGGAGTCGCGGTTGCCAAAGGCATTGATGATGAAGGCAATTACCTTGAGGGATATTTCATCCCCTCATCCGTGATCGAGCGGGGATTGCTGTATGCCAATGATTCGAATTTCGGCTATACGCCCCAAATCCGGTCGTCATCCTCCCGCAGCAGTTCATTGCGCTCATCATCGTCTTCCGCTCATTCATCGAGCGTGTCCTCATCGCGCAGCAGTGTGCCTCGGGTATCCAGTGTGCGCAGTTCCGCAGCGCCGGCGTTTCCCGATATTCTTCCCTGGCTTGAGGGATACGAAGCCATTCTTGCGCTGCGTGATCGTGACATCATCAGTGGCTATCCCGACGGGACGTTTCGTCCAGACAACGGCATCAATCGCGCCGAATTCATCAAAATTTTGGTGGCAGGCTTCCGAAACGATGCCCTGCGTGATGAAGCACGATGTTTCCGCGATGTTTCCCGTGAATGGTTTGCACAATACGTTTGCGCCGCGAAACGTTTAGGATGGATCGAAGGCTACGCCGACGGCACCTTCCGACCGGAGCAGCAGATCAACCGCGCGGAAGCGATGAAAATTCTCATCGGTGCCTTCGGAGAGCAGTCGGCTTCATCGCAGGACCGCATGCCGTCCGACGTGCGCAGTGGCGCGTGGTTTTATGAGTATGTCGCCGCGGGCGTCGCGATCGGCATT
The DNA here is from genome assembly GCA_964448615.1 of uncultured Candidatus Peribacteria bacterium. Lineage (GTDB taxonomy): Bacteria > Patescibacteriota > Gracilibacteria > Peribacterales > Peribacteraceae > CAYUWH01. The sequence continues at coordinate 43,769 of CAYUWH010000005.1, read as the reverse complement.
ATCGACCCGGACGTGCGCTTTCTCCCCGCGCAAAATTTAACGCGTGAAGACGGTGCGATCTGGATCTACGGCGCATCGTCGTGAATGATGCTACTCCTTTGCGTAGAGATGCACTTTTCCGTATTTACAACGCCGCAGCAGGGTGAATCCTCTGTGGAACAGTGCGATGGCGGGATCTGCTTCCGGATGCGCAGTTTCGTCGATGCCCTCGAACAGCATGCCGGCGGAATTGAGGATCAGGGCATCCTTTGGCCCGCAGATCCGCGCAAGTTCATCGTAGAGCGCCATGAGATAGGGGACTGCGATGGTGCGTTGCGCCTCTGCGGAAGCGCACAATGCCGCATCCGGCTGCAACCCTGAGAGATACAGCACGAACGACGGACGATCGCCGGCGTCGGAAAGTTTCGAGAGAAATCCGAGCAGATCATCCTGCATCGTCGCGACGGCAAAACCATCTTCTTCCCGCAAGCCGATTGCTTTGATGCCGTGAGCCACTGTGTAGCCTTCTCCCTTTGTGACCTCCATAACGTGCGGCACACGATCGCCGATGACGTCGGCGGTGTTATCCACTTCCCAGCAACTGGAAGCGCCGAGTGCCTGCGCGAGCGGTACGAGATCCCAGTCTCGTTTGGCGTCGCGTACCGCGTTCAGTCCACAGGGAATATCGAGGAACACGGCGCCTGCCATGCGTTTCGCGAGTGTGTCGCCCATCTCGGTGCGCATCAATGTCGATCGATTTGCCGTAGCTCTGTACGCTTCGAGACTCTCATCCGTAAAACACGCTTCCGCGAAAAAACGCGAGCAGGAGATTTCCGGCTCTATGAAGAACCGCATCTTGGCAATGAGAGGGTGATACGCAGCGGGAACTTCCCGGCTCAGCATCTGATGAAGATCTGCAGTGTGCACGTCAGAAGTGTACGCGGATTCGTCTTACGCCTCACCACCAAACAAATCTTCAGCAAGAAGTGCTTTGCGAAGAAAGCGGATGAGTTTGTTGCGTACCGCGCGAGCCGATGTGGGCGTCAACGGAGTTTCGGCAACATATTTTCTGATAGCCAACTCTGCGGCCGCGTATGACACATAGCCTGCGATTTTCTCTTTTTGTTCAGTATTTTTCGGTAGTTTGTACTCGAACAATAGCGAACGCGGGTCATAGGCCTTCGGCTCCTCTGCGAGGATATCAGCCACTTCCTGTGTTGCGATAATCTCATCCAGAGAAGGAATTTCTTCGCGGCTCAACTTTTCACGTACTTCTTGTTCTGACATGTGCATATCCCGAGCAATATTCGTGACTTCCTCGGGGTCTTCTCGCAGCAGTCTTTTAATACTTCCGCGCACATTCGCTTGAGTCTGGCTTAATAGCGTATTGGCGATTCCCAGGGCATAGGTGAGTACTTCGTGCGTTCGTTGCATTTGGCAACCTCCAATAAAGAGATCCTCTGCCACATTGGCTACTTCCCGCGGGGTTAGATCTTTTGGTTCAGGAGTCATAATAATATTATAGCATAAAAATTTAATAATGCAAAATTAGCCGCACACAAGGAAGGAAGGCTTTTACGCGTTTCGAAACACGAAGAATTGATCGAAACTCGGAGCAAATCCTTTCGCGCAGGCGGGAAGTTGGCCAGTGAAGTTTTGCTCAACATACTGCTGCACATCTGCGGGAATGTATTTTCCTGCCGGCACACGCCGACCATCGGGCAGTACTTCAGCAGGCATAATCAACAACGGTGTTTTCTGGAGGTTCGCGCGATAGGTTTCTTGCAAGTACGGCTGTGGTGGCGGGCGCCAATCGAGCGGAAACACGAACGAAACTCTGTGAAAACCCGGGCCATACGGAGAGTGCTTCGTGAATTCGTAGGGAACAACGGGTTCACCGAGAATTTGATACCGATCAAAGCCGCAGCGATCCATCATCGCGTCGATCGCTTGTGCATTAAGCATGCGCGGTAGCGCCGCATCTTTTCGCTCTTGCATGCGCTTGGCGTAGTCGATGCCAGGCAGCAGCAACACCCCAATTGCGGCGATGCACGGAATGATCCAGAGAAGAATGTGCGATGCACGTTGCGTGTGATGCCGAAAGACAGAAAGCGTGACGGAGAACAGCAGTGTCATGAAGAGTGGCACGAGGAAGCCGAATTGTTGCATCAAAAATCCGCCGGTTCCCGCAGCAGTCGTGATGATGGCGACTGCGGCAACATGAAGAAGAAACGGCACAAACACTGCACGTATGCCATCAGGTCCGGCGAAGCGTTTTGTGCCGAACCAGGCGATAATCCAGTAGCCCCCGAAGAGCAGGAAATACGGAAAAACCAACTGTTTGTACGTGACGCCGCTCAGCAGAGCAGACACCATCACATACCAAAAACCTGTCGCAAGGAGAACGAGTGTGCCCAGCAAAATGCCGAGTGTCAGCAGGCGCTTGCGAGAGTGCCATGCATCCGCGGCAAAAAGCAGCGAGCTCAGCCATAACACGATGAGGAGCAATAAGAAGATCGGAGAAAACGTTGCGATATCCAGCAGGGGATAGCGAAATACGAGCAGCGGCAATACCCAAATCGGTTCTAAAAATGTTTGCGACCTGCCCGCGATCATCTCCGGAAGATAAATCTGGAGATACGGCATCAAGTAGTCAAAAAGTCCCATTACCAGGATGCCGATTCCTCCGGCGATACCGAGTGGAATTAAAAAGCGTTGCACCATGTCCGCCGGTTTTTTTATGAGAAGGAGCAGGCAGCCGAAGATGACAAGCAGGAAAGGTTCTTTAAGACCGATGGCACAGGCGAGAAGAATCCCTGAGAGCAGTGTTGCGCCGAAATGCCAGCGTTCTTGTTTGATGGCAAACAGGGCGAGGAACAGTGCGATGAAGAACGATCCGAAGGATTCGGTTTGAAAATGTCCGGCGCGTTCTGCCAAATAGTGTACGGCGAGCGTGCCGAATAAAAACGCTCCTGCAAGCCATAATCCCCACTGCCATTTTTTCGTGCGATAGCGTGCTCCAAAGAGCGGCAGAAGAATCGCGATCACGATGCCGCCAAGTGCAATGCCTTGGAGAATGTTGGCGAGTTGGATCGTGTCGAACATCCACAGCGAGAGTGCGCTGATGAGAAACATGCCCGGCGGTTTTGCTTCAAACAAATCTCTGTACGGCACGAGTCCATTCACGATGCCGCGGCCGATGGCAGTATAAATCGCACCATCTCCGCCGTGATGGACCGGATGCATTTCATAGGAGAGCAGTGCGCCGAGCTTGAGAAAACCGGCGATGCATGCTGCCGCAAGGAGAATCGTGATGACGATGCTGGAGAGATGCGGAAGGCGCATAGCCCGCGTCAGTGTAGCAAGCATACGGCCCACTCATTGCGGATCCATGTTTCATTGCACTTGCCGACTGTAACTTCTGAGGGGAAATAGCGTTAGAGATACTGTATTCTCTCCGCAAATCCCATGAACATGTTCAGGCCCACAAAGGCAAAAACCGTGAAGGAATATCTGCAAGCGGTACCGCCCGAGCGGCGTGAAATGGTGGATGTTTTGCATAATCTGATTCAGAAGACTGCGCCGAAGCTGAAACCTCATTTCGCGGCCAACATGCTCGGATATGGATCGTTTCCGTATCGAAACTACAAGAAAGAACTGATCGAATGGCCGGTCATCGCGCTCGCGAATCAAAAGCAATATGTCAGTTTGTACGTATGCGCAGTCGTGGATGGGAAATACCTTGCCGAGACGTATAAAAAAGAATTGGGAAAGGTGAATGTAGGCAAGAGCTGTATCCGCATTAAGAAACTGGAAGACATCAATATTCCGGTCTTAAAAAAAGTCATCAAGCTCGCCGAAAAAAATCCCGGCTTAACCCCTCCTCTCTCATGAAAAAAACTCTTCTCATCATCGGTGTCGTGATCGTCGTTTTAGTGGGCGGATTCTTCGCGCTGAACAATTACATCTACCAGGAAAAACAGGGAGATGGCTCGGAAGTGGTTGCCTATCGCGGCACGCTGACGGGCGAGCATGTGTGTTTGCCGCATGCGGATACGAGCGGTCCGAGCACTATGGAATGTGCTTTGGGCATCAAGACGGATGCAGGGGAATATTACGCGCTGGACTTCACGCTGATGTCACAAATCGATCCCGGTGTGCAAAACGGTGATCGCTTCACCGCCACGGGTCTCATCACGCCTATCGAGCTCCTTAGTTCCGATCACTGGCGCAAGTATGCTATCAAGGGAATCTTCTCCGTGACGGATTCGGTGAAAAAACTGTAGCACATCATGAGGAAGGCGAGGGTTGCAATCGCGGCTCCTGTTGCAACATTTTTTACATAAATGTTCGCAGACCTCTTTGCTTTCAGCTTTGCAATTTCGATTACTGTTTAAATCGCCAGTTGTTGAGTAACATTAAAGCCGCATGTCTCATCGAGAATCGTATTTGTGCTCGTTTTTCCTTATCTGCAGCGCTCTTGTGGCGGTATTGTTGCTTGGGGTCCAGCGCATGCAGGCAGCCCCCCTTTATGCTTGCCCGAGCGGACTGGGTGCCACTGAAACAATTGTCGTGGGAAATATTTGTTATGCGTATTACTCGACAACGTTGTTATGGAGTCCTGCAGAAGCCGCATGCGAGACGCTGAACGGAAAATTGGCTGCCATTCGCAGTAGTGAACAAAATGCTGCCATTCAATCCATCATTACGCAAAATGCATGGATCGGCGCGACGGACAGTGGCTCACTTGTAAGTGGCGCAAACGAAGGAGAGTATTTCTGGGCGGGCGATACGCAAGCATTTTGGACTGGGGGCATGGGCGGATCGACTGTGGACGATGCTTATCATAACTGGGACATCGGGGAGCCGAATGACATGTGGGCGGGAGGGGAAGATTGCGCACATATGTATACAAACGGCACGTGGAACGATCTTGGTTGCAAAGACAGTAACTTCAATGCGTATGTCTGTCAGGTTACTGCCGTGGCAAATGCTTCTAGCAGCTCGACTGAGAATGTTTCGCCGCATGCAGGCGGGCTTCGCGATATCAGTCTCCAGGCGCGTATCGATCAAGCGGTGCAACGGCGCAACGGCGCATTGACTGCTGCAGTTTCTGTTTCTTCCGCCAAGAAATTCGTTGCAACCTCAACTTCATCCATGGCATCGAAAAAGATATCTGCGCAACCTACTTCTGCTTCTTCTGTATCGGCCAAACTTTCTTCTGAACAACGTATCGTGCTCAGTGCGATTCTCAATCTGCGTGCTGATTCGCGCATTAACGCGGGGATTTTGCGTGTGCTTAAGCAGGGGCAGAAGCTGGTACTTCTTGGTGTTGTGGATAAGGATTGGGCGTACGTGCGCGTTCCCAATGGGCCCGAAGGCTACGTATGGCGTAAATTTCTCGGCAAGTAATCTGTATCTCAATTTTTTATTAACACAAGTCTGTAAGACGCATACCATAAAAGCATGCCTAAAAAAGATCTCTCACCGAAGGAGCGCGAAGAGCTTCTCAAAACATTGGGGAGTCGTTTTATGAAAAACATGTATCGCCACAAGGGCATCGCATGGTCCGGCGTAGAAGCGAAATTGGAGGCTTCCAAAAAACTGTGGTCACTGCAGGAAATGGAAAACACGGGAGGCGAGCCTGATGTGATCGGTCAGGACAAGAAAACGGGGGAATACTTGTTCTGTGATTGTTCGGAACAGAGTCCGAAAGGTCGCAGAAGTATTTGCTATGATCGTGCCGCTCTGAACGCACGGAAGGAGCATAAGCCTAAAAATAGCGCCCTTGATGTGGCTGCGGATATGGGCATTGAACTTCTCACGGAAGAGCAGTATCGAACACTGCAGACGCTTGGGGAATTTGATACGACGACGTCAAGCTGGGTCACTACACCTGCTGCCATTCGAAAACTCGGCGGCGCTCTTTTTTGCGATCGTCGCTACGATGCTGTCTTTACGTATCACAATGGTGCGGATTCGTACTATGCCGCCAGGGGGTTCCGCGGAGTGTTGAGAGTATAATTTCTGTTGCGACTCGATGTAGTCTTCTGGTTTTCGTTTGCAGGTATCAAGCGTATACTCATTTCATATGAGAAGTGATCTGACCCCCGCTCAATGCGAAGAGATTCTGAAGAAGAATTGGTATGGACATCTTGGTTGTATCGATAATGGTCAGCCCTATGTCATTCCCATCACGTATGTGTATGAAGATGGCATCCTGTACGGATTGTCCCTTGAAGGACGCAAAATCGAGATCATGCGCAAGAATCCCCATATTTGTGTGCAAGTGGAGCAGATTGAAAGTGAAGATGACTGGGAAAGCGTTATTTGCTGGGGGGAATTTGAAGAAATAACGGATCCGGAAAGCATCCGCGATACAAAACTACTGATTGCGGACCTGCATGGGCAGGCGGTGCTCAGACATGAAAAGCCGCCCGTTTCTCCTGTAGTAAAAAGTTTGCAAAAGCGTATTGATGAAAGTGTGGTATATCGCATGAAACCCACGCGTATAACCGGAAAGGCAGAGAAGAAATAGGCCTATTGGTCCGCTGCATACAGCTTTCCTGTCCTTTCCGCGACGACGATGCGGAACAGTGTCGATTTGCGGTTGTTGACCATGAGAGGCGTCGTCTTTTTCTCAAAAGAATATTGAGGTACGGCTATACCGACTTGTTGTTGAATGCCGCTTAACCGACTGGTGAGGAGTTCGATCACCATCGATGCCTCGATCTCATCCATTTTTTCAAAGGCGAATTCCTCGAATGTTCCCCAGCACATGACGCTTCTCCATTCCCGCTCCTTCTGTTGCTGAACTTGAAAACAGACGAGAGGGTTTCTCCGCAAAATCTCCACTTTCTTCCCTTCTGTTGTTTGGCCGTAGAGGACGTTATCACGAAAGACGTACGCAAGAGGCACTATATAAGGCTTTCCGTTATCGCTGCAGGCCATATGCCCGTAGATTTCCGATTCCAGTAGTTCATTCATTTCGATGTCCGATAGTGCTCGTTCCATGCCCGCAGCATACCTCAAATGAGCCCCATTGCCTGCTCGATCTGCCGAGCGAGGGTGCCCGGATGGGGTACGCGCTTGATTGTCACCGAAGACTCAAATTGGAGTGTTCCGTAGTTCAAAAGTGATTGCAGTAGGGTGGTTTTATGCGCTTCCACCGTTTTCATTTTCTCGAATGCCACATCGACTATCTCTTCACTCCATACTAAGCCTTGTTGAATGTGTATTACACGCTTATTGGTGACGATGATGCAAGTTTGGGACTCTGCTAAGAGGAGCCAGAATAGCCAGTGATGGGTACAAATGAGAGTGAGGAATCCCAAGAGAAAGAAAACGAAAAAACCGGGAACACTCGAAGTGGTGAGTATTGCAAATGCTAGGAAAAAGATGGCTATTGCGGTTAGCGCAAGATAGAGCATGAATGGTAATACATATTTGATCCAATGTTCCGGTGAAATGCAGATCAACTGCTCGTTCTGGAGGACGTTTGGTTTGGTCATTGATCGTGTAGTCCAGTACCGATCAAGTTTGCCAAGGAGAGACAGGCCATCGCTTTTTGTTTCTGAATCCATGATCAAAAAAAGCGCGGAAGTAAGAGATACATTGTGGTTGTCACCGCTGTCATAACGAGCGACAGCAGAATGTATACCCAAAGAAGCATACCGAAACGGACCTTTCTGATTTCTGTGCTCTCAGCGTTCAGGGAAGAGAGGAAGCCTTGCCGACTGTTGATGATGTGACGATAGCAAAGAAAGCCGATGCCCGTAGCAGCCAAGGAGAGCAATTGCACCAGAATGAACGTTATCGTCATGGCGCTGATACCCGATGAAGCAAAGTAATCTTGCATGGTGTGTTCATTGTTCCACCCATCACGACCAGCTCCTATTTTCGCATGAGAAAAAGGGAGCCGAACATATTGAGGACGAAAGCGGTGAGTGCCATCATCGGGATGGTGATGTACCCGAAATGGGCGAAGGGAGTTTTGACGCAAGATTCTCCGGAGGCATCGCACGGGACGGCGGGATCCGCCGGGGCCGTTATGATCGCGTGCATTTGAATGGAATAGTGGTAAGCGGCATAGACTGCTCCAATAAGGCAAAGCGCGAGAATGGAGCGGGCGATAGTGCTGTCACGCTTCCACAAAGCGATTGCAAGCAGAATCACTTGGGGATACATGAAAATTCTCTGTATCCAGCAATATTTGCACGGATTCCATCCTGAGATTTCGGAGAAATAGAGGCTGCTGAGCGTTGCCGTCAGTGCGACGATGAACATGAGAAGCAGCGCATGTTTGCCGAGCCACTTGGTCATGATCGTTGTGCGCTTTGTCATTGCTTCATAGATGACCACGGCAATCAGGATTACTATGAGGGCATGCGCAAAGACGGTGAGCACGGAGAGAAACGGAACGATGTTCCAGGTAAATTGGGCGAAATTCATGCCCATATTTTACAGCGTGATGGAATGCTTTGGTACCTGATTTCAAAGTGTTGCATGCAAGAAAGTCATCACTCGGCATCATGCAATCAAGTCCGATGCTTTTTTGTTTTTTCTCGTCAGGCAAATACGCCAATGCTTTGCGGGAGAGTACGATAGCGCCATGCGGACAACTTCGATGATCTGCGAAAACGTCAGGGCCCCCCTGTGGATCGTGCTGGTAAAAATCTTTGCGCTGTGGATGCTGGTGAACGTCGGTTGCTATACCCTCTTGCCTCTTTTTGGCTTCGATACGAGCTATAACTCCGAACCGATTGCGATTGCACTCTATTTTTTGGGATGGGTCGTTCTCTGTATCTTTTGCTTCGGTGATGTGTTTCGAGCATGGAAGAATGAAGGAAAGCCGATAGGGATGTTTCGTTTTTGGAAACCCAAGAAGCCCCAAATATGGATGATTGTGGCGCAGAGTCTGGCGGGTGCGATGCTCATTTGGATGCTGATCTATGGATTTTCATTCTCTCCAGCTCTTAAGGGGCCGATTCTTGCGCCGTACACCGATATCCTGTTCTCAACGCCGTGGTATTTTCTGCCGAAATCAGTCGAAATTCTCATACAGCAGATTCTTCTCACGGCGCTCGTGCTCACGTTCCATCTGCGATTCCGCTCATTCAGAAAAGTCCTTGTCGGATACCTCACATATTTCGTTGGCGCCCACTTGCTCTATCTTTTTGCCGGGATGCCCACAATGTATTGGGCGATCATAACGATGGGGGCTCTCTTGTCGACGGTGGTGTTCCCATACCTGATATTGAGAGTGAGAGGAGGATTTGTGCTTACCTACATTCTCCATCTTGTGTTCTATCTTGGCTTGGCCATGTTTCTGCATACGTGGCCTCCGCCTGGTTATTTTCTGCAGTGACGGCAGGTCACGTGGTCCAGCGCCTTCGAGGGTAGGGAGATCTGAAGCACGGGTGATGCCCGAGCTCCAACGAAAAGAAGAGTGGCAGCCATTAACAGATCGCTTTACAGCAAGCTGCTCAATGCATTGCCGAGGAAATACGGCCACACCACCAGTGCCAGCACCCCTTTCCAGAAGCTTAGTTGTAGAAAGCCAATGGTGAAGAGCCAGGCTGCAAACCAGAAGCCGCCGACAACGGTGTGATGTTCTATGCGAATTTTTTCCATGGGATAGGGGGGGAAATAAAAGACTGAAAGATCTAGGCATTCCTCGAACATTTTTCCCTCAATGACATGCCGTACGTCCGTGATGGTCGGAAAAAACAGATCATGGATGGTATGGAGATACGCGCTTCCAATAGGCTGTACCTGCCGAAATCAGAGCGCCGAATGCCATGAAGAGGAGTACCGCCCGTATAGTCCATCCGAGAAGCGGAATGAGAAGGAGCAACTTCAGTCCAAGCAGCACAAGCAGGCTGATGAGAAAGAACATGCCCAAGTTCCAGTGCTTGTGGTTCCATACCTCGATCCATCGCGTGAACAGGATCGCCGTGATAACGGTTCCGAAGACATAGGAGAAGATATAAAGAGCAAGCACAAAGAATGCGACGGGAATGCCGATGATCGTCACAAACAGCAGGAGAACGAAGATCGGCGTGATGGCAAAATAGAGGAAGCCAATGAGGAGCGACCACCATGGCGCTTGGCGGAGCCGATCTCCCGCATGTTTAAAAGCAGTTCTCCCCAAGAGCAAGAACAGAATGAGAAGGAGTGCGGAAGAGAGGAGTGAATACATGCTGAAGAACGCAATAATGCCCGCGCTCGTCCACTTGGCGGTTTCATATGCCTGCGTCTCGGTCGTCCGTTTAAGCGTTGCATCGAAAGTGGCGGATCCCGCTCCCGCTTTCAGAGACGAGCCGAAATCTGCCTGGCCGCCTTCCGTCCAGTAGCGGACACTTTTCATGAATGCGGCGTTGCCTCCGATGGTAAGCGCATTAACGGCGAGTGTAGCCTCGCCGCCCACGGTGGCAGTCACCGTCGCGGTTTCGGCATTGATGTCGATGGGGCCGTCCACGATTCCTCCGAGTACGATTTGGCCGCCAAACGCTTTGAGTGATCCCCGGACCTTGCCGTTCATGGTCACAGATCCGCCGAAGGTCACGACATCTCCCGTGATGATCGCGCCTGATTCCACGGAAACTTGTCCTCCGAAGACAATAAGATCGCCGCCGATAGATTGTGTGATGATGACAGTTCCTCCGGCGAGGCGAGCGCTGTTTCGCACCGGAGCAGCGACCGTTACCTGGCCTCCTGCCGCCTGCAGCGTGTTCCCGATGTTCCCTTCGATGCGGATAGTGCCGCCCGCCACCACCAAATCTCCCTGGATGGGGCTTTGGACCGACACGGTCCCTCCGGCGGCGTAGAGATTATTGTTGACGGGGACGGCAATGCTCAAATTGTCTCCCTGTTGGAAGAGTGCTGCCTGTGCCGGCAGTGCGATCAGCAATGCCGCGAGAATGCCGATGATGGAGAAGATGCGACGTTTCATGGGAACATTGGAAGGAACTAGGAAGCGAGCCAGCCTCCATCAATGTAGAGAGTGGCGCCGGTGATATAGGAGGCCTCTTCGGAGGCGAGGAAGGCGACTGCTGCGGATACTTCCTCCGGTTTGCCCATCCGTCTTAAAGGAATATGGGCAAGCAGGGTTTCCATTGCTTCCTTGGGCATGCGCGCCGCGTCGGCCATCGGTGTATTGATGGCGCCGGGCGCGATGGCATTCACGGTGATGCCGTACCGTGCCCATTCGCTTGCGAGCGCCTCCGTCATGCCAAGAATGCCACCTTTGGATGCCGTGTAGTGCGTGGCACCCGTCAGGCCGATGCCGACTCCTCCCGATGCGATGGACGAAATATTGATAATCCGGCCCCAGTTGTTCTTCATCATTTCCTTCGCGGCACGCTGGGCGCAGAGGAATTGCCCCTTTAAGTTGATCGCAAGCATCTCATCCCATTCGTCTTCCGTGAGGTCTAATGCAGGTTTCTGTTTAAAAATTCCGGCATTATTCACCAGAATATCAATGCGCCCGAAATGAGAGAGCACGATATCGAATACTGCATCGATCTGATCCTTCTGCGAAACATCCATGCGGTAGCAGTATGACTCGCCGCCCTGCGCATCGATTTCCTCTGCCACGGCATCGCAATCTCCTTCGTTCCTTCCGGTAAGAATGACCTTCGCACCTTGGGAAGCGAGAGCAAGAGCGTCCGTGCGGCCCATGCCGCTGCCGGCGCCGGTAATGAGAGCAACTTTGCCGTAGAGGGTGAACATGGTCATAGAGAGGAAGGAATTAACAACCGAATTGGCCTTCAATGCAGGGCTCGATAGTCGGAGTGCCTGTGAAGGTGCCGGGCTCTTTGCCAGGGGCGATGTATTCCTCCACATTCGTCTTGCTCCATTCATGCTCGTGATTCCAAAGTGTCCAGAAGTGCCGCCACTCGTTCCAGCCGATGCCGAGGTGCTGCACGTAGATGTCGTGTTCCGCAAGCATCTCGCCGACCTTTCTGCCTGTCATGCACGGTATGGAGTAGCAATAGACAATGATGTTTTTGCCCTTCGGAAGGTTCCGGAACGCGGTGACGATTCGATCCACGGCGCCGTAATCGGAGTGATCCTTATCTTTATAGGCAGGGATGCTCACGGCTCCGATAATATGTTCTTTCTCATATTCCTCTTGGCTTCGCAGATCGACGAGGATGAAATCGCTCGCGCCTTCCGAGATTTTCTTACGGATACCGTGCGGACTCACATGAACCGCATTTTCCGTTGCGTAGAAGTCGCGAATGAGAGCGTGGTTATCCGGCGTGTAGGCGGAGACCGCAAGATATCCTCCGAGCAGTCCGCTCAAGAGGCCGACGGGAATCATGGCCAGTACCGTTGTGAGAACGAATTGCGAAGATTTCATGGGAGAGTGGGGGTAGGAGTGAGAGTGGCAGGAGGGGTGGGCACGGGATTTTCGCGCATCATGTGATTGGCGAGTTTCTCTGTCCATTGCAGGATTTTTGCTTCCTGCCCGTAGGGCTCATTCACCATGACAAGCGGCTGGATAAAGAGCTTCGCATGGTGTTCACGTTGAAAACGCAGGAAGTGTTCGGTGCAGCGCGTGCGGAAGTAATACCGATCATCGCCGAGACTGATGAAGGTGATGGGCTTTCCCTGGAGATCAAGATCCGCGGCTCTGTCTTTGAGGAGGGTATGCATGTGCATATTCAGCTGCCCCTCAGTGCCACCTGTATTCCAGGTCCCTGAGCCGAGAATCAGCACATCACCTCTCAAAAGATCTTTGGGCTGCGCCAGCTCTGCTCGTTGGCATTCAATGGCAACATTTGGTTGCATCAACCGTAGAAACTGCACGAGTGTGTCAACGACATGTTCGGTATTGCCGCTCGTGGAGGCGTAGATGATGTGAAGAGATGTCAACATGGAGACGGAGAGAAGGGGCAGGAGGACTTTTTTGCCAGAGCGGGTGTCTTGTTATGGGCAATGGCGGCCACGAGATTCATCGCCCATTGCGCGATCTCCTTGTCATAGGCGTACAGATCTTTTTCTGCCAGCAGGAGCGGCGGAATGAAGAGCGTGCCGTGCTGCGCATCGCTGAATTCCCGGAAGCTTCGTATGTGGATCTCCGCCGTTTCCTTGTCTCCGCTTACACTCACGCACGCAACGCGGCGCTCATCAAGATGGACATCGTTGGCACGATCGAAAAGGAGCGCATGCATGTCCTTGTTGAGCTTCGGCTCCCCCTCCTCTTCGGAGGAGACGAGAACAATGACATCTGTGTCGAGCAGATCTTGCGCGCGCGTGAGCGCGGCCGGTTGTTTGTCGATCATGACCGAGGCCGATCTGGAAGCCTTCGTGAATGCTTCCACGAGCCTGCTGGCCACGAACTTCGCGTGGCCGCTTTTCGATGCATAAACGATGCGGATGGATATCATGGGGGTTAGCGGAGTTCGTAGGTAAGCGAAACACTGACGGTCAATTCTTGTTCACCAGATGGCACGGGCACACTGCTCCCGCCTTCGCCCCCTCCCATGCCCATTGCTCTGTCATACATGGGGTTCACTGCGCCAGAGGTTTGTTCGTTGATCTCCGCAAGACGGCCAAGAGTTACATTCATATCACCCGCAAGTTGTGTTGCATCTTCTTTCGCTTTGGCAATGGCCGCCTTCCGCGCCTCCCGGCGCAGCTGCGTGATATCTTGGAGATAGAATCGAACGCCATTCACCTGATTCGCACCCGCTTTCGTGGAGGTATTGATCGTCTGTCCGATCTTCGAGATATCACGCACTTTCACAATGATGTTCTCGCTCGCTTCAAATCCTTTAGAAATCTGCTGACCGTCGACCCAATCGTAGGCGGGGTAGAGGGAGAGCCCCGTTGTGCTGATGTCTTTCTCCTCGATGCCCTGCTGCTTCAGCTGGGCGAGTATGGCATCCATCCGTTGTGTGAGCAGTTCCATCGCTCGCTCAGCAGTCGGTTGCCGTCCGGTTTGAACACCGAGCGTTACTTCCGCTGTATCGGGCTTGGCCATTACTTTGCCTTCGCCATATCCGGTAATAGCGGGACGTGCGGGAGGCCGCACTTCGATCATCTTTCCTCCGATGAAGAAGAGACCGCAGAGGATGATCGCTGGTAATACTATGGAGAAAGCGACTGTCAGCAGCCGTTCGTTAGTCGGATGGGATGTCATGAGAAGAAGAGAGAGGAGATAAATCAGGAATGGCGATGGGCAAGCGCTTCGGCAGTAGCCGGATGTCTCCTGCTGTATGACTGTTCCAGGCGGTTTTTTGCCACTTGCTCCGCTTCTCGGATGCGATCGATCTGCTTCTGGTGCGTAAGGAGGCGATACAATTCATCTGCAAGATGGATGAATGAAAGCTTCGCATGGATATGTTTGCGCATGGCATCCGTATCGAGCGGGTCGGCCGCCGCCGCCGCTGTTGCCAGAACACGATCAAGCAATGCCGAGAGCTCCTGTTTCATCATGTCCTCGAAGAAATCCTTCAGTTCATCAATGTCGCCGCTTTCAACTGCTTCCTCCGCAAGGCGGACAGCTGGTCCGGGATCCAGGCCGGCGGGCTTGAGGCCTGTGTACGGTGCTCCTTCGCCCATGCGGTGTAGCCGTACCACTGTCTCATAGAACCATTGATCCGCGATTTTGCAGGCATCTTCTCCCTTTTCGCGAGCGTGCATTACGGTTTCAAATGCATCGCATACTTCCTGCTCAGATTCTTTAGGTACCCACGGCAGGGCATGCAGGACATGCACGTCTTCAATCGCTTTCTTGGCCGCAAGGACGACCGGGCCGTCGAGGGTGTCGCAGTGGGGAGGCATAGAGAAAATGGGAAATGAACTATGAGGGGCGTGCATCTTCGAGCCGTTCGGTTTCATCATCAGGCGGGACGATACGGTCGCCGGCGGTGATCCTCTCGCTCCGCTCAAGCTGTTCTTCTTGCTCGTTGGTTTTCAACAGAAGGTCCGGCGTGCTGGTCGGCTCATTGGGCTGCGGGGCCGTGCCAGCATGTTCTTCCGGTGTTTCCCTCTCCTCTTTTGGCGGGAAACAGTGTCCATGCATTGGCGTACACCTATGCGATGGATGGCGAGGAATGGCGGAAGATTGGTGTTTGCCAGTGGGGGTCATGGGAGAAGTCATGGAAGAAAAGTCAGAGAAATCTGGAAGGGACGGTTGATTCGTTCTTTTCAATCTCCAGATGTTGTTCCTCGTCGTTCACGAGCGGAATCACATCCTGTTGGTCGGCGAACATCGGCTCCACAAGAGGCCCTTCTTGCTCCAGAAGGGGGGCGGCAAACGTGTTCCCGGCGGATTGCCGCCGTTGCGTTTGATGCAGTCTCCGCTTCTTGCGCGCGCGAAAGGGCTTCTTGGAGAGCCGTTTGTGAAGAGGAAAGAGGAGCATGGTCAGGGAAGAAGGAAGAGGATGAGCAGGCCGACCATTCCTGCAAACATTAGGAACATTCTCTGCGCCACGCCGTTGTTGTGAGTGCGTGTGATCATGATGGAAAAAAGAACGAGATCAGATGTGAGACGGTGCGCGGAGCACCGGTGCTGTTTCTTCGTGCCGGTGGCAGATGGCAGGAGTGATCTCCATGTGCAACACCGAAGCTACTCGTCATCGAATTTTCCGCAAGGGGTAGCGAAATACTCGAAATACATGAAATAGGTAATCTCGGTATGAAATTGGACCAAATTCCACTAGTTTTCCGTATCGTTCTGCTTGCCGGAAACGTCGCGCGTTTCCTTCTTCTTTCTCCACGCAGTCAAAAAATTACCCGGCATGAGTTCCACAATTTTCATTGCTTGTTCCTCGGATGTAAGACTGCGGCTGTTGTATTTCCATTCCAGTTCTTTGAGGTACAGACCGATGTGATGTTTCCAGATTCCATGATGACGTTTCAATCTCTCGTGTATCCATGCCCATGTTTGCTCTGCACCGTCTTTCCTGCGCTCGTTCCCGCTGAATCGCTGGAAGGTTCCGCGACAAATGAATCCTGCGTATTCGGCATATTTTTGCGTATTTTCCAGCGTCGAAGCGCCGCCTTTGAAGAGTGGATCGATGAAGATGTTCTTGCCAGGCAAGATCTTCAAGCCGAATACCGGGGCGGCATGCTGCTTGCCATCTTGCAAAGAGTGATCGTAAGCCTCAGCAGTTGTCAGTTGCTCGACACACGTAAGCGGAAGGTTTTGCTGTGCCAAGAGCAAACGAAAGTCGTCGTAGAGAGTCGCAACCAGCTTGTAGTGGTATCCCGAGAGAGCCGAAGCCTGTTTCGCCGTGAAGTTGATGCAGAAGCAGAGAAGGATATCCGCGCATTGCTTGAGGCGCGCCGCGTCGGTCTTTTTTTCGGGATTGAATTTTTCGCCGCATGCGGAACATTTTCTGCGTCCGTCCTTGAGTGAGTAGAGTTTCGTGCGGGTTCTGCATGATGGACAGAGCAGATGACGAGAGCGATCCTGCGCATAGGATTGCGCTTTTTTTGTCAGGGCCGTCAGGATGGAATCGGACTGGATGAACACAAATGGCGAGAAAGAATACTCTCAGGGAATCAGTCCAATTCCGTGCAGAGTGAGATGGGGTAGGGGAGCGAAAGATCGTATTGACATAATATTAGAATATTTCTTATAGATATTTTTCTGTTCCAAAATCATGCGGTCACCGGTGCCTGGGTACGAGGCAGATACCCCTCGATCTTCTTAATCAGGGTCGGAATGTCGATCTTACTCTTGATAAAGTAATCGGAGACGCCGATTTTCTTGCAACCTGCTTTGTCGAGATTCCACACGACATTCGAGAGAACGATGATCGGGAATTCGTACTTCTTCTCTTGAATGTGTTTGAGTACGGCAAATCCATCGACGCGCGGCATCAGGAGATCAAGAAGAACGAGATCGGGTTGTTGCTTATCAATCTCCGCAAGGCCCTGCTTGCCATCTTTCGCTTCCCGCACGTCATAACCTATGCGCAATAATTGCTTCGCGCATTTTTTTCGCAATACCGCGTTATCTTCGATAATGAGAATATTCGCCATGAGCAGTGCTGGTATGAGATGGCATTCTACGCGTTTTGTGCGTTCCCTCAATGAATGGCGATGCTAAAAAGGCAGCAAGAGCGTAAACGTAGTTCCTTTGCCTTCCTTGGAAACAAAAGAAATGTTTCCCTTGAGAAGCTGAACGAGCGAGCGGACAAGATGCAGGCCGAGGCCGGTTCCGAGAATTTCCGCGTCCACCGCATTCTCTCCTCGGAAGAACATGGAGAATACGTTCCCTTGTTCGTGAGCGGGAATGCCCATTCCCGCATCTTCCACCTCAATCCGCACCTGGTTCCCTTTCTTGGCTGCCCGCAAGCGTACGTCACTTTCCTCTGGAGAATATTTCAGGGCATTGCTTAAGAGATTGTGAAGGATCTCCCTGAGAAGTTTCTCGTCCGTTTCAAGAGAGAGGCTGGACGGGCAATCGATCAACATTCTCTGTTTCTTGAAGGTACATTGTTGCTGGAAGTCCTGTTTCAAGCTCTGAAACAGGGCGGGGAGTGCGATGCGTACAAGCGTGGGATCGACTTTTCCAGACTGCAGTTGGGAGAGCAGCAGAAGCGTTTCGATCGTTTCCTCCATCGTGATGACCGTTCTCTCGGCATCATCCAAGTCTTCCTTGTTCGATTCGTTGGTGTCATTCTCCATGCCCATTCGCAGGCTGCTCAATGACCAACGAATGGCGCTGAGTGGCGTGCGCAACTGATGTGAGGCAAGGGACACGAACTGCGACTTGGCCAATTCCTCCCGCTTGCGATCAGTAATGAGGAAGCGCACAGAGATGTACCGCTCCGGCTGTCCCTTGTGATTCAGGATAGGGGCGATCGCGGTATCAACCCAGTAGAAGCTGCCATCTTTGGCTTGGTTTTTGATCTCACCACGCCATACCTTTCCATGTGCAATCGTCTGCCATAGATCGACAAAGAGTTCGTCCGGCTGGTCTCCCGATTTTAGAATCCGATGATTCTGCCCGAGCAGTTCCTCCAGAGAATATTGGGACACCTGCACGAATTTCTCATTTGCGTACGTAATTCTTCCTTTCACGTCCGTCATGGACACGAGAGCCGTGTGATTGAGGGCATCGAGGAGCGCGCCCAAGTCTTTGTCGGTGAGTTTTTGCCCAAGTTGTGCGATGATCTTCATGGTCTATTGAAAAATATGATACAGCTCCAGAAGAATCAGGACGAGCCATCCTATTTGCAGCATACGCGCAAAGGCGCCGCCGCTCACGGTCTTCGTCGTGGCTTCCGCTCCCGCAAGTGTGACGAGATTGTCCGCGATTGTTGCCGGAAACAAGATGGTCAGTTGCACAGAGCAAGGTATGATCTCCTCATGCAGAGTACCAATGCAGCTCTGGCGCGCCATCGCGCTGAAGAACACCACGGGCACCGGCTTGGCGCGTACATTCGTGAAATCGTGTACGGAGGCAACGATGGCATTGTGACAACGTTCGCGGTCGTTGCGGGGACGGCCGGCGCAGGTCTTCCGCACTCCATCGTCATCATTTTGGGTTTGGCGAATCTGTTGGCTGACGGACTCTCCATGGCTACGGGCGCATATCTCTCCGAGAAATCCGACCAGGCACAGTGGAAGCGCATCCGCGAGGAAGAGAGGAAGGAGATCAAAACCGTTCCCGATATGGAACGCGCGGAAGTGCGCGAATATTTCGCCAAGCTGGGTTTCGCCGGTGCGGATTTAGATCGCGCCGTCCAGATCGTCACGAGCGACCAGGAGCGTTGGCTCGACGTGATGATGGTGGCGGAGCATGGATACGTCGGTAACAGCGGCTCAAAGCCGCTGCTCGACGGCATCATGACATTCTTGTCGTTCGGGACGTTCGGTGCTATTCCGTTACTTCCCTACTTCTTGGGGGTTCCCGAGGAATGGCGTTTCATGGTGGCGATCATCGGTACCGCCATCTCGCTCGTGTTGCTCGGCGTGGCGCGCAGTTACGTGACGAAAGAGAAGTTGTACAAGGGGCCGCTGGAAATCGTGTTCGTCGGGGCGATCGGCGCCATGGTGGCCTACGCCGTCGGCGTGTTCCTGAAGTCGCTCGCGGCGGGGGTGTGAGCCGCTAAAACATACCTTTGTTCTATTCCCAGCAGGTGAATCCGAATCTGTTCCGAAGCCGATTGTTGATGCGTTTGACGATGGCAGGCTTGCTTGCAAGCCATTGAGAGACTCTCGCACAGGTGCGCTGCATCATGAATGGGCGCAGGGACTGTGTGCTCAGTAGTATTGGATTATTCGTTTTCGTGCGACGCACGGGAGCGGCAGCGCCCCCAAGTATCGCCCCACGGATTCCTCTTCCTCCTCCGCTTTGATTTGAGTTGTTTGACGAGGATGAGGACGAGGATGTCGCAGGACTTGCGGTCGTAAAGTTCCACGTCGCCGAGGATGTGATTGCTGCCGCGTGATTTCCGGTTGTATCCTTGAAGGCGTTTGCCGTCCATGTGATGTAGTACGATGTGCCCGCAGAGAGTGTTGTCGACGGGTCCAGCGTGAGTTCCGTACTGCCATTCCCGGATAACAGCGCTCCAGATACCGTGATTATTTCAACCGTAGCGTTGTCGGAAGATTTTTTGATGAGGACCGTACCCGTGCCCGCCCGCGTGACTTGGTCGAACGTCATGATGAGATTTGCAGTCGTGCTGACACCCGTCGCGTCGTCTGCGGGGGAAAGGGAGGAAGTACTCGGTGCGGTAAAATCACCGGTTGTAAAATTCCACGACGTGGTATTGGAAATACCTGCATAAAATGCTCCTGAACCGCTGCGGATCGCATTGGGTTCTATCTGTACGTAGTACGATGTGCTGTCGGCGAGGGTGGTGGAAGGGTTGATCGTCAGGATCCGCGTGCCACTGCCTGTCACCTTTGAGCCGCTCGCGGCGATTGTTTCCACGATGGAGTTGTCCGACGATTTCTTGATAATGATGCTCCCTGTGCCCCCCTGAACGGAGCGATTGAAGGTCATGACAAGATTGGCTGAGCCGTTGATATCGGTGGCATTGTCCGCGGGTACGAGGGCACCCGAAAGCGTTGGGGCCGGAGCTGCATTGGGATTGTCCGATCCGGCGACGATATTATTGATTTGATCGGTTGTCAGCGCGTAGTCGAAGATTCGTATGTCATCGATGATGCCGTTGATGCCTTCGTCGCCCGTGTGGCGCACCCCGATGTAGAGAGTATCGCCGATATCCCTGCCGCCTGATGTCCCGGAGAATTTTTCCACGCCGGCCACATACAATTTTACGTTCGTACCGTCATAGGTGAACGTAATGTTGTACCAGGTGCCCACAGTCAGGTCATATCCGGTGTCTCGCCAACTGCCGTCGTAGAAAGCAAGCCGGTGCACTGCGACGTTGCCATACGTGCCGGCGATTTCAAATGCATCACCGGTCCAGCTCATGATTCTGTCGTAGTTACCAGCGGCCGTTTCACCATCGGCCGTTGGTTTGTACCAGAAGGAGAAAGAGCGCTCCTCCGTGCCCGTGAAGTTGAGGGCGGACGGCCAGGCAAATTGCACGCCGTCCCCCGTGCTCTCGAATTTAAGGGCGTACGGGTTACTGAAAGAGACGGGGGCTACATCCGTGGTCCAGGTGGGATTCGGTGTCATGAACGATCCTGTAACAGTGCGAGGCCCCTCGTCAAACACGGATGTGCCCGTACCCTCATCTAAACGCCAGTGCGCAACCGGTTCGCCTGCTGCTCGTGCAACCTGTAGGGGGAGTACACAAGTGATGAGCCCAGCCAACACGCCAAAAACGATGCGCATTGGTGCTGATTTTATACATTTTTTCTATTTTTTCATAATGGCTCGACGTGGTTCGGATCAACCAGGGCCTCGTGATGGATGCAGTCAGAACCTACAGCGGATGAAGGTTTACGCTTCGCATTGCGACGGAAGGATTTGGCAGTACGTACCGCAGAATCCGCCTGCGCAATCGCAGATGCCGCCGTCGATGTCTTTGACGCACGAGCCGCCGTTGTAGCAAAAAAGAGCGCCGCCGTTCTCCTGGCAGTTCATGTCCGATTCCTCGCAGTACACACCGGCGTAGTGGTCATTGACGCACGTGCAGAGAAAGTTCTCCGCGCCGTTGCCTCCGAGTGTCGGAACGCACGCCGATCCGTTCAGGCATGGTTCTGCTACGCAGTAGGTGGCGAAGACCGTGAGCGTCATGATGGCGCTTCCCGCGGCGTAGTTGCCGCTCGCTGCTTGCGTGGCGGTTATCGTCGCTGTCCCTGATGTTCCGATAATATCGGCAGTGTCTCCGCTGATAGTCACGAGACTGGCATTCCCCGTGGCGAACGTAAACGCACCCGGACTATTGGAAGTCGGCGTCAGTGTGAAATTGGCGTCGATATGTGATTTGGTGAG
>CAYUWH010000005.1:0-22308 GCA_964448615.1 uncultured Candidatus Peribacteria bacterium | reverse complement strand
TACGGCGCGAACCATTCTGTCGTCACGTCCGGAAAACAGTCGCGGTACTTGTCCGCCTCTGGGCGCACGCCTTCCCTTGCGGCCAAGATTTTGAGCAATTCCGCGCGATTGACAGTCTGCTCAGGCCGAAAGCTGCCGTCCGGGTAGCCGCTGATCATTCCTCGCTTATAGAGAGAGTCGATTGCCGATTCATGTGGGTTTCCACTGATATCGGAAAGAGATGCAGCAATCCCAATAGGGGTGGCAAGCAGTGCGATGGTCAGTATCCCAAGGTGAATTGAAGAGAGTCGCATTAAAATCCATGGTAGATGTTTTTCTTGTAGTGTTAAATAGCTCGACGTGGTTCAGGCGATTCGAACATCCAGTTGCATCATTCCGTGCATATAAACTTAAAACGTTTCTCCAGCCGCTCGTTCACTCTGCCGAGCATCTTCTTATTGCCTTTGAACCACTTCATCACACGGTTGCAGGTACGCGTTTCGAAGGATGATGTTGTCCTATTTTCTGGAGCTGGTGAGTCGGCTGGGCGTAAGACGTTCAGTGGTTGAGCAATCCCACCCCTGCCCGGGCTGCCCCGTCGCCCTCCACCTCTTGGGGTACTGTTTTCGGTAGTCGATGAAGAGGAAGAGCTGGATGATGATTCAGGCAGATCGCGGTGGGCAATGAGGACGTACCCTTTAAAGTCATCAAGACTGTAGTAACCAATCATGCTTGTTTCATCATCCAACAGGATGACGCTCGATGCGTTCATGTACGCACCGAATACAGAGGAATCGCCTGTAGTGATGCTGTTGCCACTGATGGATGCAATCGTCACTGTTCCATGGGTGAGTCCGCCGTAATCACCATACACAATGGTAGCGGTCGTGTCGTTGATGGCCGCCACGGAAATCGCAATGCTTGTTTGAGCGGAAAATGCATGCTCAGCACCAAAGGTGATCGTCGTCCCCGACACAACGCCAATTCTTGAGCTGCCTCCTGTGATACTTTGATAGGCGACAATAAAACGTGATGAATCTATCATGTCATTTTGGTGGAAACTCCCGTTATCCACATATTCCACGGGCGTACCAAGCGTAATATCTGTCCCACTTACAGTTCCTACCACACCGGACGCGCCGTCCGCCGTATCGTAGGTAATAACAAATTTTGAAGAATCCAGCGCAACAATATCATGGTCGTCCACCTCCATGCGGGAATATATCTGGGGAGTGCCGAATGAAATATTTGTCCCACTCACCGAACCGATAACCACCGAGCCGGAATTTGTTTGTTCAGGATCACCGAAATCGTCCGTTCCTTCTTCAAGTGACATATAGGCAAGGGCAAAGCGCGTGGAATCCAGGGTTGTCACCGCGAGGGCATAGTTGGAGTCGATACTGGCTTTGTTTTTGAATGTGGCCGGTGTTCCGAATGATATGTCGTTCCCAGCAATGGTTGCGATTACCGCTTTTCCCGACCCGGTTGTACTTTCAATGTATGTCACTACAGCATGAGTGCTGTCGAGTATCGTGACTGCGCCACGGTCGATGGCCGACCCCAATTCATACTCTGTTCCTTTGGTGAGGGCTGCACCATCACGTGTGGCAACTGCCATGCGTCCTTCATCGTCTGCGGCATAGAGGAGGAGCGTGCGCGTGGTATCGAGCCGTGCCATTTCCACCGTATTGATCTGAAGATTCGATTCATGCACCTTTAATGGATCGCCATAGGAAAATGACGTAGCTTCTGTAATAAGCGGAAACAGGAACGTGCCAATCAACACCAACGAACGCCATCGCAGTGAGTACGAATCCACTTGCAAATGATAGCGGTGACTCTTTTAAAAACTTCTTGTAGAGAAATACGATAATTGGCTGGCAGTATTTTGACAGATTTATAAGAACAGACGAGTGGGTGTTGATGAATGGCTCCCCGACGTGGCTCCTTCTAGAGCTGACGACAGTGTATAGACTGCTTCGTAGTGTGCAAATGCCAGGAGTAAAACAAAATTTTTTAGCATATGAAAGACAAGTGTATGATTGTTGCCAACATGCAGCGACGATATGCCCATTTCCTTTTTCTTTTCGCCTTGATCATTCCGTGGGGCGTCTTTGCAAACTCACCGTCGTTCACAGATGTGCCTGCGACGCGTCCGGACTTTGCCGCGATTGAGGCACTCAAGGAAGCCAATATCATTCAAGGGTATCCCGATGGCACATTTCAGCCAGACAAGATCGTCAGTAGGGTCGAGGCCGTCACGCTCATCCTCCGCCCACTCGCGTCTGCCGTACAGATGGAATCGGCAAAGGGAATCTCTCGGTACACCGATGTGCCGAAGGATGCTTGGTATGCCATGTACGTGGAACTCGCCCGCGACAAGTTCGGGATGATCGATGGCCCTCCCCAAACGACCGCGTTCTCCCCGTCTTCCCCGGTGAACAAGGCGCAGTTTCTCAAACTTCTGCTGCGGGCCTACGGCGTGGACCCGTCCCGAAACTATGGAGAGATCACCACACCCATTGCATCGGACGTCGCCAAGAGCGCTGATTGGTTCTATCCGTACGTTCGATATGCGATCACTGCGTCCATGGAAGTTATGGAGAAGGAGAACGTCATCAATCCGGGAAAGCCCCTCACCCGTGGCGAGATCGCCCGATTGCTGCACGATTTTCTGCTGTACCGCCAAGGAGCACGTACTCAATTCCTGCTCGATACTACCGAAAAGCAACTCATCGACGCTTTGTCATTTCTGCAGAGCCACAACACCGCTGATGGGGAATTCGTGACGACTCGAGCACTTCTTTCTTCCCGAGGCGCGCTCGCACGTTCGCCCGACGAACCGATTGCGAAAGGGGCCGTGAAAGTTTCTGAAGGGTTCAAAGAGTTGTTCCTTGCCGACGAGGCCGGGGCTAACTCCGCATGGGCAGACGTCACCGAACATGCCGGCTTGGCTTGGCACAAAGCAGAGGAAGCGCGCGCTTTCGGTTTGGATGCATTGGCTGCGCAGATCCAGGAAATCGCGAAAAAGATGGCCGATGAGGCGCGAACGCACATGTAATTTCGGCGGCGGTCTTCTCTTGTCTAGTTTAATACTTCAACAGTCAAATCCTGCGTTGTAATGATGTTGCTGGCGCTTTGGACGGAGAACGTTGCCGTCACGTCGATGGCCTGCGAGGCGGTCGTGTCGATCGTCGTCGCCGCTGCGTTGATCATTTTCGCGTTCAGCAGATAGTTTGAGGCGTTGCCGTCGCTGCGATAGACATTGCCGATAGCCATGACGGTGCCGGTCGCCCCCGTCGAACGGCAGGTGACGGTTTCGTCGATCGTCCAGAATTCGCTCACGGCAGCCGTCGGTAGAGTGATGGTTGCGGTGCCAAGAGTCGTGCTGCCGAGCTTTGCGATGATGCTGAGTGTGCCGGGAGTTAATCCCACTGTTGAGTAGATGCCGCTTGCACGGATGCGGATGGTCTTGCCTGGCTTGAAGAAGTTCGCAGGGAGTGTCACCGTTCCTGTTCCTGTACCAATGAGCGTCGTAGCGGTCAGCGTATTTGAAACAGTCTTATCCGCCGTTTGAGTGAAGATGACTCCTGTCCAAAACTGTTTGATGCCGGAGAATTGCCCGCCCAGAGAATCCTTCGCCTTGTCGTACCACACATCGCCGTTGAGTGGAGATGAAACTGTTGCACCTGAGCTGAAACGAAGCTGGGCTGTTGATGCACTGCCAGGACCAATTTGAAGTTTGCCATTGGCTGTTACTGCTCCTTGCAGAGTTGATGTTCCATCCACATTCAGCGTCGATCCCGAGAGTGTTCCTCTCACTTTCGTTGTTCCTGTGATGGTGGTGGCGCCGCCTATAGTTGTGGCTCCACCGAGCGTGGAAGCACCATCGACGTTCAATGTGCTCCCAGACATCGTTCCGCGGACGGAGATACCCTTACTGAACTCAAACCGCTGCGTCGTCGCATTGAATTTCAAGGTCTGTGCCGCCAGATTATTCCCGAACGTCAGCGTCGCATCCTGATTCGCGTTCCCGGAATTAATGGTGATGTTGTTCTTCGTGGCGATGGAGCCGGACGCGGTGAGCGTACTATTCAGTGATGCCGAGCCGTCCACGTTCAGCGTCGACCCCGATAAATTCCCTCGCACCTTCGTATTCGCATTGATCGTCGTTGTACCATTGATCGTTGCGGTCGATTTCAGCGTTGTCGATCCATTGATTACCAATGAGCCGGAAGATCGCAGCTGACTGTCGGCCTGGATGATCGATCCCGAAAGCGTCTGCTTTACGCTCAGGCCGGTCGTGCCACTACTGAGATTGATGATGAGGGCACCGGTCATGGTTCCTCCGGCCTTCTTGATGTATCGAGCATCAAAGCCTGTCTGCAACGCGCCCGTGCCGGACCAGGATCCACTGTTATCGCTTCCGCACGAGAACTTGCCAGTCGTCGTATCCCAGAGCAGCTTGCTTCCTGTGCCACTGTGACAATCCGTCAACCCGAAGCTGCGAATCACGGCACCTGAGAGCGTCCCTCGAACAGTCACGGAACCCGACGATGCGAGCGAACCCCAGATGTCCGCATTGCCGTCGATGCGCAATGAGGAGCCAGACATGGTCCCACGAACAGAAATACCCTTACTGAACTCAAACCGCTGCGTCGTCGCATTGAATTTCAAGGTCTGTGCCGCCAGATTATTCCCGAACGTCAGCGTCGCATCCTGATTCGCGTTCCCGGAATTAATGGTGATGTTGTTCTTCGTGGCGATGGAGCCGGACGCGGTGAGCGTACTATTCAGTGATGCCGAGCCGTCCACGTTCAGCGTCGACCCGGACAGGTTGCCCCGGATTTTAGCGTTGGCGTTGATGGTGATTGCGCCGTTGACCGTGAGACTGCCTCCCGAACCAAGCATGATGATGTTTCCCGAGCCAGAGCCGATCTGATGCCCATCGAGCGCCTCCGCATTCTTCGCGTACGGGATCACCGACAGGTATTTGCGATCGACCGTGTCGCTCGAGGTATCCACGTCGATGAGTTCATACGTCGTATCCGCGGCTCCGAACGCTTTCACTTCCACCTGCAGGTACGCCTGCGTGTTTGCATCGAACGAGGACAGAGCATTCGTTTGTCCAAGTTGGATGGAGAAGAAGCCGGTGGTGCTGGGAGTGTACGATTTCGTTTCCTGCCATCCGCCGTAGTTTGACGCGTCGGTATTGATGGAACCTGCAGACAGGTCGCCGCTTACGAAGTCTGTGCTCTTCCAGAAGGAAAAACGGAAAGTCCGCGCGGTGGTGATCGCGTTTCCCGATCCATCGGAAAGCGTGCCTTCGTAGAGCATGTAACTGGGAAGGGTGGTTGCGTAAGCAGCGGGCACGCGCAGCGCGGACGGAATCATGAACACCATGCAGAATAGTGCGCTCAGAATGCGTTTCGCATGTTTCTTGAATCGCCGGATCACTCTCATAGAGGCTCTCTTCCTGATAAAGATTACTGCCGTAAAGAGCAACACCATCGCTCCGCCTATCGCGGCAGTGCGTGCGGCGTACGCGGGCGGCGGAGTCGCGGCAAAGTAGAAGATATTCCTCTGTACACCGAAAGAATGATCGGATACGGGGGAGCCTGGAATGACAGCATGGGGAGGGTTCATAGTCAGAACCCCCGTTACTGCCGCATGCACGCGGGAAGGATGCGTATCTGCTTGTGTTGTCTGCACATTCTTCTGTTCCTGCAGGCGCGTACTTGTTGGAACTTCAGAGCTTGCTTGGGATGCGTGATCGGCATGGTCTCCCGTTTCTGTTTCCGTATTCTCAGAAGGTGAAATAGCCAGCGCTCCGCGTCGTGCACCACCGTGCGCATTGTTGGTCCCTGTTGTACCGCTATCTTCACCGCCTGATCCGCCAGAGTTATTGCTTTCATCCCCCCCGCTCTCTGTCGGTTGTGTTTGGGGTGTGCCCACCTCACTAGCTGTATGAATAGTCGATTCTTTCGCCGTGTAGGAATCCGACTCGCCGCCGCTTGTCACCGCGTTCGTGCCTGACGGGGCATTATAACTATTGGAACGACCATTCGTCGGCATCGCTGCCATACTGTCTCCACTAATGCTCAGCGCATGGCACGGGACCGCCGTCGAGAGTGACAGCGCCAGCATGAGGCCTTTGAACAGGAGTTTGTTTATCATTTTTGGGTATCTTCTGATTATAGCACATTCCGCTGCAAAATGCAGCATCTTCTTAAATAGAAAACTATACTACTTTATTTATAT
The DNA here is from genome assembly GCA_964448615.1 of uncultured Candidatus Peribacteria bacterium. Lineage (GTDB taxonomy): Bacteria > Patescibacteriota > Gracilibacteria > Peribacterales > Peribacteraceae > CAYUWH01. The sequence goes on along the minus strand of CAYUWH010000005.1, from coordinate 16,068 downwards.
TTTGAAATAAAAACAAAATTTGTCACGTATGGCTCCCCGATTCAGACGTTATTATAACTTTAATGGTGGATGTGCATTATTGGAGAATCATAGCTAAGAAGTTGCTGATAATAGAATCCATTAAAAATACTCAGACAGATTTTTGTCTTTCTGAATTAACTTTGAATAACTCTGGAATCACTCTATACAAATCAAGACGCGCCTCATAAAAAGGTAATACGACATCGTCGATTTCATATGCGCTCACTAAGTCCGCATGTCCTCCATCTTCACTATCCAACTCTATGTGCTTTTGCAGATAATACCTGAATGCTTGTAGTGTCTCTGTTGACCAGTGTTCATTGCATAAGATAGCAGCAAAAATTCCTGAAAGTTCTTCTTCCCTACTGAATACAGTTTTCGCTCGAACTTCCGGAGTTAGATTACTGCAAATCACCCGATATTTCTGGATGGCATCCTGAACCTCCGGAGACAGTTGCGAACCTTCCCGCTCTAAAAAATGAGCAAGGAATTCTGAGTGGTCGCCGCGCTTATCATAATCGCCATGTTTCAAATTGTTGGCCTTCAATTCACCGCGTGCCATTTGCTGAAGATTGTCGTCAGATTTATATACTTGTAATCCAATTCTCAATGCTTCGGCAAACTCCTCTGCTGCTCCGTGTGATATCTGCATCAAGCGTTCGAGTTGAGGTTCTTGAAGGCTTTTCCAGTTTAAGCCTCTGATTTCGGCTACCACCTCTTTGTATCTCATATATTAATATTATATATTTTGATTATATTGTCAATAATGGCTCTGCAATGTGGCTCCTTCTAGAACTACGTCATCTGTACCTCGCACTCAAATACATTGATACTCGTTCATTAGTAGTAGCCCCCACGCCGACATAAGTCCGCGTAGGGGCTAGTCACATCTCACTTCCTCACCCTTACTGTTGCTGCTCACGGGCGAGAGCATCAGCGAAAGGTTGGAAACAGGTAGTCAGTCCTTCGCTCGCGCACGCTTGGTAGCTCGGACTTTGATCGAAGCGTGCCTTGAACTCTTCGGATGCCTTACTAGTCGCGATGAAGCGACCGAGTTCTTGGCGATCCTCTTGTGGGATCGCGTGCTTGTCGAACAACGCCTGCGGGTCCATTGTCTGGTCCTCCAAAGGAGCGGGTGATTGTGACGCACTCGATGAGTGATCGAGTAATTTTATATTTGATCAGTATCCAGAATTAGTCAAGTTTGGCTCCCTGAATTCTGCCTAGTTCGAACCATCTTAGATGTTGCCAAAGACACGATGAGCCCGATCGTTTACGTCGGAAGCTTCAAGCCATGGCGCGAAGAGGTGGCGCTTCTAGAGGCCAAAGAGTGAGGCTCTTTATCCTTCCCAAGATGGAGAAGAACCATAGGCATCATCTGTATTTTGTATGACCTTAAATTGAAGGGTACAGTGAGACCTTTTATGGAATCCACACCATTAAGCATTGAGCCGTTTTATACTATTGAGTACACCAAAAAGTTGTTAGGTTTATTTAATCGTAGAAAGAGATTCCATATAACGATTAGTCCTTCCGAATTCATGCCTGGTGCGAGTCCATGGGCCAAGTCAGATTTTGATCTTCTAGGTATACATACTGATGAATTGCTCGGCTGCAATCATGTGACTATGCGTGGGATGTGTATAGGGCTCATACATTTATTTTTCTATGTTGCCAGAGACGGTGAAAGAATATTCAGAATTTTGGATATCAAAGATATCGTCGTAGAGGAAAAACTCAGACGCTTAAAAATCGGTTCAAAACTAATAAGAATAATGGAAGATATAGGCAGGAAAAATGGGGTTGAATACATCACAGGCACCCTTGAAGGCGGTGATGATCTGGAATCGAGAAAAAATTTCTTCGTGAAAAATGGGTTTCAACTAAAAGAAGACCCTGGATTTCACTTAAGTCATATTTGCGCGATGAAATCGATATCAATCTAAGTGCCAGCTCACTTCAGCATCTTTCTCATGTGAGTGTCCTCAAAACTGCTCTCATCGATTTTTTTCTTAATTTCCTCAATGAGAAACTTCTTCATATCCGAGATGGGGTCCTCTTTGCTGACTTCAAATTCAATGTAGTTGTCTCCAAAATGCGCGCTCGTCTTAAAGGCCACATCTTCGCCGACGGCATTCTTGCCGCGGGTTTCATACTTGAACGAAAAAGTATTGCTGTTGGGATCTTTCGTGATTGTCCCTTGAGACTGGAATCTTTTGTATTCGAATGAATCTTGCATGAAGAGCGGAGGATGAATTCAAGGTGTGCCCCCTCATCCATGAGGGGGCGGATTGCTATCAGCGGGCGAGGGTCACAATCAGGCCGACGATGGCCGCAATGGCGGCGAACGCGCCTAGTCCGATCCAGAGCGGTTTCATCGACGGGGGCGGCGTTGTGGGTCCAGTGCTAGACGCGCCGGGCAGGTAGTCGCTTTCCCTTCGGTCGTCCTTCATCGGACCGTAGCCGCCTGAGTACCCTCCTCCAGAGCCTTTCATAAGATCCTCCAGGGTTGCGGAATGGGCGAGCTGATGCCTTCTAACTATAGCGTATTTGCTTAAAACCAAAAATGAGGACATATTGGCCTATTTGAAGTCATCTTCGAGAGAAGTAAAAAGATGACTAAAGTTGACAATTTGCTATGATCTAGCCATGCATACGCTCGACGAGCTATTGCTCGAGGTACAGCGGCAGACAGGGGTAGAGCCTGAAGTTGCTCGAAGCTACGTCGAGGGCAGTGGTTTGCCTTTGGAGAATATCGATGCGATACGTGAGTACCTTTGCAAAGAATTAGGACTCGTTATTCGTGAGAGGGATTTCTCGCTTTCACGATTGCCCACAACCATCTTCGAAGACAGTGAGCGGCAGACTTCTGGCAGTATCGTGCAGCTACAAGGAGTTGGAAAGAGTGCAGGGGAGAGACTGCTATTTGAAGAGCTCGATTTGACTCTCACACGCGGAGAGAAGTCCCTGCTCATCGGCAGAAACGGTGCGGGAAAGTCGACGCTGTTGAGAATCATCGCGGGAGTGGATACGGACTTCGATGGAAAGATCTCAAGATCTGAGAAGGCCGATGTGATGCTCATCGATCAAGATCTCTGTTTGGCTGAATGTGAAGACATGCCTCTCGAAGAGGCGCTCACGAAGTTGATGGGTCCCAAAGGTGAGATCTTGGCCAAGAACAAGCGCTACGAAAATCTTGCAGCATCTGAGGGTATCCCCGAAGGAGAGCTCGATGATTATCTGAAGTGCATCGACGACATGAATGAGCGAGATCTCTACTTCGTTGAAAATATCCGTGAGGAAATTTTACGTCACTTCGGATTCGAGCTGGTAGACATGCAGCGGGAGGTTGGCAATTTGAGCGGAGGCGAGCGACTTAGATTGGCTTTCGCAGCTGCGTTGCTGCGCAGACCAGATTTGCTTTTGCTCGACGAGCCCACGAACCATTTGGATATCGAGGGAATCGTATGGCTTGAACAACTGCTGAAGCTTTGGAAGAGAGCGGTGATCTGCGTCTCTCACGATAAGTCCTTCATCCAACATTCTTTCGATACCATTGTTGAGGTGACGCCGACTGGCCTGAAGAAATATAGAACGAAATACGATGAGTTCTTGCGATTGCGTGAACATGAGAAAGCAGTGGCTGCTCAGAATCGTGATCAGATCAAAGCGAAGCGTCATGAGCTCGAATCATTCATCGCACAGAACAGATTCGATCCCATGAAAGGAGCGCTGGTGCGCAGAAAGCGTCGGGAACTCGAAGAGCTCGAGCTTCCTGAAAAAGAAGGAATGTCTAGCTTCGAAGGATGTAATTTCGAAGTAACTCCTTATCACTCATCAGTACTGAGAGCATCCGATCTTGCCTTCGGCCATGCTCAAAAGAGGCTGGGAGAAATCGAAAGATTGGAGCTCGGGCCTTCGGAACGATTGGCAGTCATCGGTCCCAACGGTGCGGGCAAAACAACGATGATTCGTACCATGCTGGGACACCTTCCTGCGCTCCATGGGGAGGTTCTAATGCCCAAAAACGTGCGCGTGGGATATCTTTCTCAATTACTGGATACTGCTAACGAAGAATCCACACTCGCGTCAGTCATTGATAAGGCATCGGGACGAACAGTAGAGGAGGCAATGCGTCTTCTTTCCGTCATTGGATTGCAATTCAGAGATGCTCAAAAGAAGTGGAATGAGTTCTCGGGTGGTGAAAAGGTTAAAGTCGGAATCGTATTGCTTATCCTCAACTCCAGCCAATTCCTCGTTCTCGACGAGCCCACGAACCATTTGGACCTTAAGTCTAAAACGAACCTCGTGGATATCCTCGATAGATATAACGGGTCCATTTTGGTGGCGTCTCACGATCGTGATTTTCTCACCGCTGTGACCACCGAGGCAGTAATCATTGATGAGGGAAAAGTGCAGAAGATGACAACGCAAAATGCCATCGGAGCACTGGAAAAGAAGTGGATGAACTGAGTAAAGTATATTTGACTATAATACAAATTAATTCATAATATCAATAATGACTGAGCTGCCCATAATTGGCGACTCTTCGCATGAGCTTATCGTCTCTGGCGATGGCGTATTTCTGACGGAGCAGGGCGAAGGTGCGACGATGGGTGAAAAGGCGGTATTTCTGCGTGTGAACGAATGCAACCTGGATTGTAGCTTTTGCGATACTCCCTATACATGGAAGAAGGCGAGTATTGGATATGCAGAGCGTGTTCGCTGGACCCTTGAGCATGCGCGCGATCAGATTGAGCATGCTGCTGACGGACAGTGTGGGCGTGTGGTCTTCACAGGCGGGGAACCCCTATTGCAACAGGCGCGACTCGCTGAGTTGGCAGCCATGGATCCCCTTCGAAATTGGGTTGTTGAGATCGAGACGAACGGAACAATCGTGCCCACCGCTTTCAAGAATAGGCAGGATGTGCAGATCAATTGCTCTCCGAAGCTCTCCAATTCCAATGTTGCTCGTGAGCGCCGCATTCGCCCGAGCGTGCTGAGCGCTCTTGCGGCTGAGTTCAATACGTACTTCAAATTCGTCGTCGCGAACGTCGACGATGTCGAGGAAATCGAAAGAGAGTATCTGCCCCTCTTCCCTGATTTTCCGCGGAGTAGAGTGTATGTCTCTCCTGAAGGCCTTACTGTAGATGCTATCGATCGCGTAAGAGACAACGTAGCGACGACAGTCCAGGGCCTTGGCTTCGTTCTCGGTGACCGACGCCATATTCGTCTCTACGGGAACAAGAGACGAACCTAAATCATGAAAGATAATGACGATAGAGCTCGTTCTCGTCGATGCTCTTTCGAAGACCCGCGACATTCGGTTTGTAAGTCACGAAGACGTAGAGATTCGAACTAGAGCTGTATTCCAGAGAGGGGGAATCAATGCCTTTAGCCTTCAGAAACTCATCGGCGCGCTTTCGTTCTGCGTAGTGATTCGGCAGCTTGTACTGACTGAAGTTGGGGATAACTTCGCGCAAGAAGACGCCATTATTCGTGAGAACCTCGATCACCTTATCGAGATGCTTACCCATCATCGTGGGATTGAGCACGACATAGAGCTCCTTCTCTTCTTGCGACTGCACGAGCATATGCAGTCCAATGCAAATGAATGCCAGCGAGCCGTGCAACGTGTAGGGAGGGTCCGTCATGAAGGTCTGCACTCTCTGCGGGGGCTCTTTATCGAGCAGGTTGGCGATATCCTCCTCAAGAACTGTAAAGCGATCCGAGAAGCTCTTTACCGCTTCAACGATACGAGGGTCTTTTTCCAAAACCACTGGCCATGCCCAGAAGTCATCCACGAATTCTGAACTCACGAAATCATCGTCACCAATGAGTGCGAAGCGCAGGTATTCGCAGAACGGATAGCGTGCTTTGAAGAAGTTATATCTGCGCTTGCGGGACTCGGGATCGCACGGGAATTGGTTAAGCAGTGGAGATGGAACCGTGAAGGATTTTCCATGCTCCTTCGGAACGTAAGGCAGCGTATATTTAAACGTGAAGCGAGGCGTGATCGCTCCTTTTTTAGAAATCGAGACAACGTCATGGGTCATCGCGGCGTCCAACGCTGCAGCCAAATTGTCGAAGTCTGCACGGCTCTCTTTGACGAAGGTGTCCAAATTTTTCGAGTGCTGCAGCACATACATGAGCTGCGCGAACTTGAGGCGGGAATAGCGATTATTTTTTGCCCAGTACGCTCGGTCTTTACTGTCGGGCGTAAGGTCCATCGGCGTTGAATGCTCGTATGCTCCGTAGGAGTTTTCGAGTCTCAAATCGTAATGGATGCCCTGAAGAGGCTGCAAAATATCTTCTCTCTTCGTGTGGCTTTCGGCGAGGATTCGATCGATGTGGAACCAGAAGTATCCACGCTTTACGAGGTCTGAAAAGTAGGGGAGAAGGGTCCTATTTTTTTGAAGGGTCTTAGAAACGGGATGGGTGACATGGCCTACCGTGAGATCTTTTAATAGAGTCAGTGAGAATCTCTGATCGTAGAGACGGGACATCAAGAAGTCATCCTCGAAGCCATATCCCTGAAGATCGGGAAAGCCGCCACAGGCTTCAAAAGCACTTCTCTTGCAGAAGCCAAAATTAGCGATAAACGTCCAGCGCTCCAGGATGCCTTGATTGTGTCCTCTGATATTCGCGGGTGGATTGCCGAGATTGGCCTTCAGGTTTTTCGTTGAACCGTTCTCCAAATCGGCCAAGAGCTTTTTCGAATTTTTGTCGAACCACCCTGGCTTCGTCCATAGACGCTTCGCGCCGTAGCCATGATCAAACTTGGAGGCTAGATCTCGAATCGTGCGGAAGGCGTCTTGCTGAAGAAGAATGGTGTCATCTTCCAAAAAGATCAGCACTTCACCTGAGGATCTTTGAACGCCCGCATTTCTTGCCTTACCTGGAGTTAGAGATTTAGCATTATTCAGAAGGGTGAACTTTGCAGGCTTTGCTCTGCTCTCATTGCAGCTCTTCACATGATTCTTGATCTGCTCCGTGAGTTTTTTCTCATGGCTGTTTTCGATGAGGACGATCTCAAAATCATCCAGATCCTGCGAGAAGACCGAGCTTAGACAATGGAGAACGCTATTCCATTTTTTGTGTGAGTCACAGCTCAGGATGATGCAGGAGATGGAGAGTGGACTTTGGTTTTTCATTGCATGCGGCGGGTAACTCGGGTTGCTACAACGTTCTGTGCACCGAAGTATTCACATAAACCTTGGAACACGCTTTCGGCATTCTTGCTGTTGTCACGGCTGTAATTGCAGACATGCACGCTCACGCTGACATAACCCTCGTCAGGCCAGGTATGAACCGCCACATGGGATTCCGCGAGTGCGATGATGGCGGTGAAGCCTTTATCGAAATCATGCTCCGCATAACCCACCTCGGTCAGTTGGTGCATTTGAATAAGGCTGGTGAGGAATATCTTAAACTCTGCGGCCTTGAGACCGCCGAGTAGCTCCCGATTACAAACTTGAAGATCTCCAATAATCTCAACGCCGATACTCTCAGGATGGGGCATGGGAGGTCGTTAATGCTCGATTAACCAAACATTACTAGACAAAAGTCTAAAAGTAAATTAAATATAACATTGTCGTTTTGCGACTTTTTTCAGAGCTGATCAATGATCGAACGAGTTTCATCGGCAGATACTCAGCCTAGGCAGGCTAGCCTATTGGAACCAATAGGAAGGATAGCTGCGACTCTTTCGCTAATTCGAGAGGCGCATGCTCAGCGCATCGAGAGCAGCCTTTCCGGTCTTATGAAAAACCCGCGCTTCAATCGCCTCAACGACGATGTGGGATTGGCGAGTCGGCAGGCGACGGAACTTGTCGCAGTAATCCAATTTTTGAAGAGTTTACCTCTTGCTGATTCAGATTTTCATGCGGAGTGGTTTGCAAGGCTTTTAGGGGAACATCTCTTCAATTTGAAGCAGGATTTTCCGAACATGCCTCGTGAATTACTCGAAGAAATCTGGGGACACCTCGAAGAGATTCGAGTGACTTTTCCGAGGTTTCATCAGATCGTGCTAGCTCCGTTTTTGTCATATGAATCGGAGAACTTACATTTCCCGTATCACAAGGACGTCACTTCACTCTCGGAATTCATGGGTAACGTGAATGCCGATCAGAATATCGACTTTGAGAGTGTTGTTTCACAGAAGAAAGTTGCAGCTGTGATTCCTTTTCTAATTTCGTCTGAGGAAAAATATGCTGAGCGCGGCGTACTTTTTGAAGAAAATCTCCGTCGGCTTAAGCAGCAAACTCATGGGAATACCGAGATCTGTGTTGTGCTCAATGGGTGCGATTGGGATGAGGAGCGTGTCAGGACTTTTATGGAAACTCATGGATTGAGACGCGTCATGGTGTCCACTGAAAATGTCGGAGCCGCGAAGGCGCGGAACGAGTGGATTCGAAAATTAATAGATGAAGGTGAAACGGAGTATTTTATTTTCCTTGATGACGATACCTATCTCACCGACCAGAGAACCATCGCGAAATTAGCATATTATCTCGAGAAGAATCCTCGCTTTGGAGGAATTTCGCCTCAGATCGTTCATCGCAATCCTGGTGTAGGCGCCATCTTGAAGAGAGGATTTGAACCTCCCTGGGAATTTTCGGCATTTCCAGGATTCGAAGAGTTCGATAAGAGTCGACTCGAGTCATCACCGGCATGGAACGAGGCCTTCTTGCTTGAGGGATCTTGCGTCATGTTCTCAAGGGATACCCTGTCACGGACGCGGCTGTATCCAGAGGAATACAACTATTATCATGAGGAGACGCAGATGGAAGCGTTGATCAAGCAAACCCAGGGCCGTATCAATGTCGTACTGCAGACCGCATATGCTACTCATAAGCGTATCGGTGGCGGCGCGTCTTCGCCGCATGCGATTTATTATCTCTATCGAAACTACGCCTACATGCTGCAGGACCTCGGGGTCATGACGAAGAACCCCAAGATCTATCGAATGATGTTGGATAATTTCAAAGCCTACTGTGATGGTCTCGTGGAATCCGAGAGCGGAGCCAGACATGCGGCAATGGCCCAAAGACTCGAGCGCGCATACACGGACGTGGAGAGCTCAGGAGTTCATCTTGAGCGTCCTAGGAGCAACGAGGATTTCAATGCCGACGGTCAGATGAAGCTCGTGATGATCGATCAGGACAAGGGCTCGCTGTAATCCTTGATGATGTACTGCACGAAGACGCGAAGTTTCTCTCGTTGGAAATGTACGGCATCCCAGTCATCCTGAAGGACATCCTCTGGGGAAAGTGCCCATGCGTACGTACACACTTCGATCTGCTCTCCATGCGAAAGAAGTGCCGAGCCTTCGACGCGCCTGAATTCGAATCCTTCGTACTTATCAAGAAGCTCCATGAATTCTGCACGGACGCCCATCAGTACTTTTCCAACGACATCCGCCTCGGGGCATTCGATAATTCCAGGATATTCCCTATCCCGTAATTGCCCGCGTCGAAAGCCTTTTAATCGTCCATCATGGGACCGAAGTTCTTGGCCTGTGATAGCATGCTGAACCTCTGGAAACATGAGGGTTCCATATACGAAGACGTTGCTGGAGCTCTCAGGTTGCACAATATATTTATAATGTATTTTATTAAAAAAGCAATAATGCCTGTCAAAAGCCAGATTTTACTGCTAATCAGGTCTCAATAGATATGATCAGTCTTACTGTAATTAACACAGAGCCAGGAAAAATCGAAGGCTGCACTGAGTGCAGCAGGGAATGCCATTATGGATGTTGTCATCAACTCAAAGCCCATGACCCCTCATTTGGACCTCAAAACTCCATAATGCTCTATCCAGGCGAGTGGGAGTCAGTCAGGGGTGATACCAGAAGGCATCTCCTCATCACTCTCGATGATTACAACGGAGGAAAGCTGGCCTATTGCGATAGGGAAAACTTTGATCAGTCTGCATGCAATCCTACAAACAACTTTAAGCCATTGGATTGTGAGTCCTATCCCTTTGCGCCCGCATTCGAAGGGAATGAGCTTTGTCTTCATGTGGATAGGCAAAAGTGTCCGCTAAGCGTTGATCAATTAAGAGCTCATTACGTGACTATTTTGGCAAAATGGAGAGAGGTGATCGGCACTAACCCAGCAGTAGAAAAATGGGTTCGCTCTTTAGATCTGGCTGACTATGTTCGTTATGAGCCGGCATTGGAAGAAAGGCATGGCTAAAGATGGCCTAGACGCTCTACAATTGGCTTGATGATTGAAATTTCCTCACTTACGGCCAAAGACATTCCTTTTTTGGCGGATCCAGATTCGCTCTACACCTGCGACTTTCGTGCCATTAGTGAATCGATGGATTACGAAATTCCTGCGATGTGGAAGTACGAGAACTTTCTTGCGCACGTTGTGCAGGTAGGCACTGCAGCATTGAATGAAAATGGAGAGAAAGAGCATCAGAAATATCAGATAGTCGTCGTGCCTACCGCACCCGATCCTCGTGTCTCTGTGTATCGTCGATTGGAATCCTCTCTCAGTTCCAATCCAAAAAAGTTGTGGGTTGCGATTCCTCATCCCGATGCAGATGCGCTCGCAAAGAAGATGGGATGTGAATTGAATTATAGTTATCAGAACTTTCTTCCGAAGAACGATAAGTTCGAACAGAAAAAACTATTTGGAGATATGAGTCCTGATTGGCATGTATTAAATGGGAAGGAAGATCTAAAGAAACTTCAGAGTGAGAATCACGAGGGCTTCATCAAGCGAAGAGTTGGCTCAGGCGGATACACCGTGTTTCCGATCAAGAAAACGATTGGAAATGAATCATTCGATAGATTGATGGATGATCCGAGTAACGAGTGGTTCGTTGAGAACAAGGTATTCGGCACATCATGCAGCATTCAATGTGTACGTTTTGCCGATACTGGAAAGATCGTCGTCTTTGGATTTTCCGAACAGAAGATCGTCGAAGAATCTATCTTTGCAGGGTCCATCATCAAGCCACTTGCTGAAATGAAAGACATTCAAGAGCAGCTCATGACGGTGCTCAATCGTCTCGAGCCAATGCTCAAAGACTACGAAGGATTCTTCGGTATAGATTTCCTCATCCAGGAAGACGGAAAGGTGCAGGCCCTGGAGGCAAATATCCGTCTTACCGCTGCGACGGTTCCAACGCTCGTGTTCAATGAAAAGGGCGGCAGTACCGCTGAGTACTACGAAGATCTTCCAAATGACGAAGTGAAGGAAGGTGACGTATGTCTCATGAGTGACGCCAAAGCCAATACTTCTGATGTCCTTCGCATCAACCGATGAAAGCCGAGAACGCCGTCGTTTGCCCTCTTATCTACCAAGGAACTTCTTTCGAGGACATCGCGAAGGCCATGAAGAACGCGGCCGAGTCCCTCTCGTTGCCTATTGAGTTCATTGGTTACGGGCATTTTCAGGAGAACAATTTGAAAGCAGGTTTGCTGGATGATGAGGCCTATATCCGACATCAGGTCGAATTGCTCGGAGAGCTTACGAAGAGGGATAATCTAAAGAAGATTCTCTTCCTGGATTTCTTCCAGCCAGGGCTGGATTTGCTGAGATACGCATTCGAGCAGAAGGGGATTGAGTGCAAGCTGGGGTCCTTGCTGCATGGCGGGACCTTCCTTCAAGGAGATTTGTATTCATGGGGATGGCTCGCTGGTTTCGAGAAGGCATGGGCTGGGATCTATGATGCAATCTACGTACCTTCGAAGCATCTGGAGTCACAATGTGGACCTCTTAATTCCTCTTCTCTGCGAGTCTTTCCGTGGGGGATGGACGGGATTCTTCCTGTAGAGCCCGCTAAGGGTCCTAGGGACATCGATGTTGTATTTCCGCACCGTCTCGATGCAGACAAGGGTATCGAAGACCTGGCAGCCATTGCTGAGGCTCTGCCTGGCGTCTCATTTGCAGTAACCTCAGTGCAGTCAGAAGCAGTGATCAATGAGAATCCTTATCTGGCCAAATTGAAACATCTTCCGAATGTAAAATTCCTCTCCAGTCAGTCGCGAGAAATGCATAACGATCTACTCTCAAGATCCAAGGTCGTTCTCAGCTGCGCCAAGCAGGAGAACTTCGGCTACGCCGTGATGAAGGCAGTGGAAAGAGGATGCATGCCCGTCTTGCCCAAGAGTCTTTGCTATCCTGAGTTCTTCGATAAGTCCTATCTGTACTCGAGCCTGGAAGAAGCTGTGGCCATGATCAAAGAAAAAACCGCGAGTGGTTTCTCGGATGATGAGCTGCAAAAGCGAGAGGAGTTGGTGAGGGGGATTTCGTTTAAGCCTTTATTGGAGGATTTCTTTAAGAATTAATTCAAATTTATTTAGACTCATTTAATTGTCGGTATTTAACGCCTAAATATGGACTCTGTCTTGTAAGCTTGGCTCTAATTTTATTTTTATACTCAAAATTAAATTTAGAAGCCACTGACTCAAATTCATCAGTATTGATGGTTACGATGTATTGGTAATCTTCACCTAGACGTGATTGTTCTTCTAAATAATTCAAAGATTTAACCATGTCGTCTCTGCCTGCAGACGCGAAGATGTTATCGTGGATTAAAAATCCAAGATGTCGAATGCGAGTATGCTTATTTAACATCAACAAAACATCATAAATAAAAGTCTGAATTCGATCTGAGCTTGCTCCTCCATCCAGATTTATTCGATAATTTATATCGATAAATTCTTCAGAATCAAAATCTACTGATACTTCAAATGAGCAGTTTTTGTTACCTGCAATGTATTTATGCATTTTCTTTAGATCATCTTCAAATTCTGAAATGACCTTTTTAAATTTAAACAATTCTACATCGTACTTCTCAAGGTATTCATGCTTTTTAGTGGCAAGCTTTTGCTTCTCCGAATCTTTTTCCAGCAAAGCATCATATTTGCTTTTCAAAAAAACAAATTCATCATTTTTTTGCTTTTGGATGCGTGCAAACTCAGCAAGGTCCATAATTTTTTCTTTAGCCCCAAGCCCTAAATAGATCTCTTCAAGTTTTTTATCAAAAATTTCCTTTTGAGTCTGAAGTTCCCTGATCTCATCCTGCAACTCATCTAGCTTTTGATACATCAATTTTTTCTGAAAACCTTCCACTGATTCCTTAAATTTCACAACTTCATCGAACGAGCGCTTAACAACATCGCCGAGGCCTTGCTGATATTTATCGAAAATCTTCTTAACCTGAAGAGTATTTACTCTTTGCAATCTCGGAAGACTTTTAATGCGATGAGCGGAATGCTCCTTAGCAGCGATTTCTTTTACAATTTTTGCTAACGCCTCTTCTAATTCATTCTTATCATTTAAAAGCTGAGTGTTGCCTTCGCTAGGCCTGAGATTTTTTAACGCAAGTTCGAGCTTCTCTACCTGATCCTCTAAATTATTAATATGTGCCTTTAGATCTTTTTTAGGGATACCTAAATTAGCGATATCCTTATTAAGGGAAGTGATTGCCTTTTGTACAAGTTTAGCATCTTTAATAATAATTTTAATGTCTTCCAAGAGGGTCAAATCTAATCCCAAGAGATATAGATGTGGCTTAATTAAATCAACAAATGTTTCTCTCTCCGAGTGTTTATAAGGTCTTAAAATATCATCATACATTGTTTTTTCCTCTCTAATAAGGATAGATAATAGCCTTCTCAAGGTAGGCCTTTTTTCAAGCTCTTCTCCAAAAATCAGGTAATCCAAATAACTTTTAGCAGTATCATCACTATCAAAAGACTCTTCCTGATCGTTAACAATCATAATAATTTTTTCACTTCTTACTCTTCTTTTAATAATTACCTCCTTTTCAGTATTTTCATTTTTAATAATAAATCTTAAGCATGTATAAACTTCATCTTTCATTAAAGATTTACCTTCCTCATCAATATCTGGAATCTTTGGTATACGACTATGCTGTCGATCTTTAAAAAGACAAAAATTTATTGCCTCGATAATTAGCGTCTTACCTACGCTATTCATCTTATTCTCCTCTTGTTCTCCATCAGAGTCTTCGGATTTTTCACCAATGATAAAATTAATTCCTTTTTCAAACACAACGGATTGGATTTCTTTTTCAGAGAAATTATTTGGTTCCCAATATAATTCTTGAAGCTCAATCTTCACCATGAGGAGTTTCATTTAAGTAAATATATGGCTCATGGAATTTAATTAAGCCAAGCATGTATAAAAAGATAAGTGAATATAACGCATCTGCATAATTAAAAGTATTGCAGTGCTTTTTAATCTCTGTATATAACTCAAATATTGTAATACGAGCGTCTTGGTCGAGACGCTTTAAGACAAGATATGCAAGGTAAACACTAGAAGACCTTACATCCTTCTCAGCCGAGATTAAAAGATCCTTGGATAAGTTCATTGGGATTTGGAAAAACGTTACATTTAATCAGTTCCTCAAAAAGATAGTAGCGAATTGCCCGAATGCTATAACCCTCCCTTTCTCTTTCATCAAAACAGGAAACAAATTGCTTATAGAGAACATCAAGTGCCTTAATTGGATCGTCATTTGTACTTAACAACGCTTTTGCACTTATATCTTGTAAGTACCATGCAATATCATCTGCAAGCACATCATCGATTTCACTTTCTTTGATGGCAATATCATAGGAATTCAAATGCCTTTCTTTTAGAGCTTGATATTCTGCAACTAATTGCTGTGAGTAAGGCTTGAACCTCACAAAAATCTTCTCTTGTGCATTTTTACTAAATTCATGTGCTGAACCTTCTGGCTTTTGTCTGTTTTCACTAGCCAATGCTCCAACTTTTTCAATCAATTGCATTAAAATTTCTACTTCCCTGGAGTAGCTCCCCAATGGTTTACTGCCCCAAATATTTTCAGTTTTGATAATTGTAACTTTGTTCTGCTTTCCAGAAACATTAGGAGAGAGGTCGCCAGTGCTATTTTGCTCCGAGGGGAAAATCATATTATTTAATACGATTGTTGTTTCCTTGAATGTTGGGCGAATTGTTTCCCAAAGACGATTGAGTGCCTTTGTTCGAAAACTTTTGTTTGACTATCAATTTTTGATACACAGAATTTGAAACCCAGCCAGCAACGAAACTAGCAAGGATTGATCCAATTGCCTGAATAATAGAAACAGTGATCTCCATGTTTCCGAGTATAAGCTGGTTAACATCGAATTGTAAGCTTAATTGAATTATGGCTGTAGATAGTTGTTTAGTATCCACATCTGGGCAGCACGAGCTACTCCAACAGTCATGGTGGCATTGGCTAATTCGACGCCATCGCCCAACACTTTTAACGTGGCCTTTCCCCACCCAGCAGTATCGACGGTGACAGTTTTGATGTCGGCGATTGATACACGGAACGTTGCGCCGTAGGGGTGCTGATAGCTCAGGAAGCCATTATGGATGGTGAGCCTGCCTGCTGCTCCCAGAAAGCCGAGGGGTCTAATCTTCATAACACCATCTATAGATGGTTCTTCATTTAAGCGCAAGAGGCGAATAATAGCCCGATGCCTAGAACAGACGCTCGATCACAACTGGCCAGACGACTTCGCACTTTGCGTGCGAAGCATGATATGACCCAGGATGAGCTGTCTGCCAGGGCGGGCATCAGTACGAAGTATGTGCAGAACCTCGAGGGTAAAACCCCCAAGGCGGCTTCCATTGATACTTTGCAAAATTTAGCAGATGCATTCGATATGCCGATCGCAAAGCTTCTAAAATTTGATGAATGATGAAATAGAAAGTCCGGAAATTACAGAATTGAAATACAGATCAAATCAAAAATTCTCTCGGCAAATCTGAAGAGAAATATATTTCGCAAAATGAGTTTCCGGACTCTTTACGGTTGTTTTGTGACTGCGGAAAAACTCAATTTCGTAGTCCCAAAACTCAAAAAAAGAATTTTGAATCTATTGGTAATTCTATAGGCGAATTTTCCGCTAGATCAGATTTCTTCAAATGAGTTTCGGGACAATTTGGGTTTGTTTTCATGCTGCGGAATTTTACGATTTTTGAATTGGTAATTTCCAACTCTAAGTGCAACACGGTTCTTCCTTCCATACTGTGTTCACAT
>CAYUWH010000004.1:59119-62488 GCA_964448615.1 uncultured Candidatus Peribacteria bacterium | reverse complement strand
ATCACCGCTCCGGAAATACTTCCATGTGCCGTGATATTGCCGGCAGCAGAGATGGTGCCGGAAGACGCGAGGGAATTCCGCGCATAGATCATGGAACCGGAAACCGTGTTGAAGCGCACGAGCGAACCCGTGATGGTTGCGTTCAACACGAATGCGGCATTCACAAGAGAGAGGCCGCGACCGGCCGTATAGGTGGAACCCGCCCCGCCTTCATCAGTTCCACAGCTCAGCACACCATCGGCATTGGTGTCGATCGTATTACAATTTTTCAGACTGCTGATCGTCAGACTTGCTCCCGAGAGCGTGCCCTGCACGGACAAGCTTCCCGTCATTGTGTCTCCAGAGATGTTCACATATAACGCATCGGCGCCGGTCTGGGTGAGACCAGCGGTGGTATACGTGATGTTGTTGGTGATGTTGTTGGTAGTTGTGCCTCCCCCGCTACTGTCGCCACCGCTACTTCCTCCTCCCCCACCATAACGGCGCTCTTCACCGCCGCTACCATCACTGCCTCGCGCATCGAAAGGCTTGCGGCCTGTACCAGTATTGCGCGTCGCATCGATCAACTTAATCAACGGGAACCAGCCCGCCTTACCGCCGCGCATCGTAAGCACATCGCCCTCTTTGCCAAGACCCCAAGCAGCCATCGTCGCGCTCATGGGAGCGGCCGCATGCGAGACCCCGGCGAGTCGCTGGGCAATGCGCACATCGCGATGGGCATACCATTCATTGCGCACTTCGGGATCAGACCAAGATCCCATCGATGTGAGCAGCGGCGTCACGACGGAACCGCCCTTCTGATCAGGCACTACTGTCGCAAAGAATACTGGCGCTGCAGCGGATGTTCCGGACTTCTTGGAAAATCCTCCGAGAGACAGCGCATTGAACACGCCGTTCACCGACGAACTTTCGATCTTCGCCGTATCGTCACCATTCTGCAACATGAGGAGTGATGCCGTGACATCACTCTCTCGAATCGCTCCGCCGAACAGTGACATGAGTGACATGAGTGCGATCGCCGCAAGGACCGGCACACGCGAATGCGCGATTGCACCATGCGTATCTTCGACCGCTTGCACCATGGGAGCCTGAGGCTCAAGCGGAGTAACAGGCAGGACAACAGGCACTTCGGCAGACGCACGACGATACTCGCCAATCAAACGCTCTACGTGTGCACGGGAATACCCGGTCGCTTCCATGAGGTGACGGCGCACCAAACCCTTATCAGTCCGAGAGAGCCGTTCGTAGTGCACGGCATCCAAGACTTCGCGGGCATAACACGTGCGATCTGCGGAATTTTCAAATAACACTTCAGCCCTTCCCTCGGACTCGGTCGCCCGCGTCTTCAGATCTTCGATGCCGTCGATGGGTTTTCTTTTGCTGTTCATCTGTGTTTGTTTCTCTGTGAGCCTGAGGCTCATTCATCGAGAAATCTTCTTATTATAGTCTAAATTGCATTTTTACTCAATAAGACCTCCCTGTAATCAGAGATGGCTGACAAGCCTCGTATGAGCCCGGAAATATAGTGTATTTAGGCAATTCAGGACAAGTGTCCATTGTTCTTCACAAATCATTTTGCGCTGATGGCAACTGGAGTTGCCATCCAACATCCACCCCATACTGCTTTGCAAACCCCACCGGAACTTCCAACGCATAGAGCGCCGGACGCCCCGAGGAGTACACGGCGCACGGATCTCCGGTGCAAGGAGTCATACTTGCCGCAGAAACGAAGCGGAACTGTGCGTCGAAGAAGAGAATATCCAACGGAATGAGGGTATTTTTCATCCAGAAACTCAGCACTTGCTCCTCGTCCATGACAAACAACATTCCGGTCTTTTCCGGAAGAGCATTGCGCCCCATCAATCCCTGTTCCCGGGCAGGCGGCGTATCTGCAATTTCCACTGAAACTATGATCTCAGAATCGGGCCCTTTCAGGACAACTTGGGAGGCGGCAGGACTCCGGAACTGACAGGCTGCGAGCAACATGGCACAGAATAATCCGGCTGATTGTCTCAGTGTCTTCATGAACGCAGCGAAGCAATGGCTCCGATCCTGTCCGGCGCGGAGAAAATAAAGCTGCCCGCCACCAAATTATTGGCTCCCGCCTCCCGGCATAAAGCCGCTGTTTCTGCATTGATCCCGCCATCCATCTGGATCATCAAAGCAGGATATGTCGCTCTCAACTGGCGCACCTTTTCCAGAACCTCTGGCTGGAATGCTTGTCCGCCAAAACCGGGTTGAACAGACATGATCAAGACAAGATCCACCTTGGCGACCACGTCATCAATTTCCGAAAGAGGAGTTGCGGGATTCAGCGCGATACCGACAGTCGCTTTTGCACTGTGAATGGCATTGATCAGATTCACGCGCTGCTGTGTATCCGGTACCACTTCGGCATGGAACGTGATGTGCTTCACCCCTATGTCCGCAAACTCTTTAACACGGTCGGCCGGATTGGTGACCATCAAGTGAATATCGAGCGGTAATGCAGTCTTCAGCGTACGAAGAACCGGAGCCCCAAAACTGAGATTCGGCACAAAATGCCCGTCCATCACATCGACTTGGAGCCAATCCGCAGCAGATTCAATGCTTGCGACTTCATCCTGAAGATGTGCCAAATCCGCCGCCAGAATCGATGGCGTGATGAAAAGCTTCATGAGGAAAATGGGGTATCAAGATCGTGTATGCGGGCGATATGCCGCCCTCCTTCGAAGGGAGTTTGCAGGAACATATCGACCAATTTCAGGGCCGTTTCAGGGCTCATGAGCCTGGCGCCCAGGCTCATGACATTCGCATTATTGTGAGATTTGGCTAATCGAGCTGTTTCTTCGCTATAGCACACGGCAGCCCGGATCCCCTTCATTTTATTCGCCGCCATCGCTTCGCCGTTGCCGCTTCCCCCAAAGACGATCCCGGGTATCCCCTCTTTTAAGACGATTTCACACCCCTTGCGGATGATGGCCGGATAGTCGACAGGATCTTCCGAGAATGTTCCGACATCGAGACATTCGACCCCCTGCTCCTGCAGATACTTCTTCACAATCTCTTTCAACGGATATCCGGCATGATCACTGGCAAGCGCGACGCGTGAAGGAAGAGACATACCAAGAGCATACCCAAAGCATTGGACGCCGCGCCAGGGCAGGGTAGGATCAAGATGATGACATCTCGCAAAAAACTGCTCGCCGCGAACTGGAAAATGCACTCCCCTCCTCAGGGATGGGACAGCGAAGAATCACCCTACAAACCAATCCCGGAGATCGACATTGTCGTGTTTCCAACTTTCGTGGATATCCGCAGCTGCCTTGAGAAGTTCCTCGTCGTCGGCGGACAGTACGGCCGCACCGAACCCAACGGCGCCTTCACCGG
>CAYUWH010000004.1:34662-59019 GCA_964448615.1 uncultured Candidatus Peribacteria bacterium | reverse complement strand
GATTCTCTATGGAGGATCCGCCAATGATCAGAATGCAGCGGACTTGCTGGCACAACCGGATATCGATGGATTGCTCGTGGGAGGTGCATCGCTAAAACCGGATGTATTTGGGAAAATGGTGAACATTGCGATGGCCGCTTAAGCACGAATCCACTTGTTGCTCCCGATATTGTTTGCAGCACCTGCAAGCTGGAGCATGGTAAGCACATACCCAACAATGCTCGCTGGCATGCGTGATTCTTCCACAAGTTCATCGATCGATTTCGGCAATCCACTAATCAAGTTGTACAGCGTCCTTTCTTGATCTGACTGAGGTTCATAAGAAGGCGTACTTCTTTTTGCGCCCGTGACATATCCCAACTCCCGCAACACCTCCTCCGCAGAAGTGACAAGATGTCCATGACCCGATGCTAACAACCGATGACAGCCTGCATAATTTGGATCGAAAATCTGCCCGGGCACGGCAAACACGTCACGATTGTATTCGAGCGCCAAATCCGCCGTGATGATCGCACCGCTGCCAAGCGGCGCCTCCAGAACGACCGTTCCTTTGCTCAAGCCGGCGATAATACGATTGCGCGCAGGGTAGCTGTATACGCTTCCTTGTTGGGTAAGCGGCGATTCACTGAGGAGCAATCCGCCCGTCTCTACGATTTTGTCTGCAAGGCTTTGCCGTTCAGGGGTCGCAATCAGCGCCAGGCCATGCCCCAATACCGCCACCGTCTTACCATGTACGCGTAATGTTTCTTCCGCCACGCGCGTATCAATCCCTATCGCCAAACCGCTGACCGTGATCATCCCTGCCCGTACGATGTCCTCCACGAATGCATTCGTCACGCGTCGTCCGTAGTGTGTCATGCGGCGCGTGCCGATCAGTGCGAGCAATTGGCCATTGAGAATGGCAAGGTCGCCACGGTAGGAGAGAAACATCGGAGGATCAGGAATTTCCCGGAGCGCTAACGGATACCAATCATCTTCCCACGTGACCAGCCCGATCCCCGCTTTGTGCATGCGCGCTTCCAAGTGCTCAATACTGAACTCCACTGCGCGCTCCAGCGTTTGGCGCATGACATCATCTCGTACACGCAGTTCCCGCAACAATTCCTCACCCAGAATCGTGAGGGGCGCATCAAGATCACCAAACCGCGCGAGGAGTAGTTCGTAACGTTTTTTTGTAAGAATGCCGAGGTGCCACCAGAGGAGTCCGGATTCGCGAAGCATAGAGATCCAGCGTAAAAGCGTTCATGGTCCGGCTCTAGAGCCAGAAAATACCCCATGAGGCACGACTCGGTTTTTGCTCTTCTGGAAGACCTCTTTCCGGTTCCACTGTCCCGTGGAACCTCTTTCTGTTATGGTTGCCTCACACTTCTTTTTATTCTATGGAAGCTTTCACACTCTTTGTCATCGGCCTCACCGTCTTGATCGTCATCCTCTCGTTCATCCGCCAAGTAGAACAGTATCAGCGCGGCGTGGTGTTCACGATGGGAAAATTCTCCAAGCTCTGGCAGCCGGGATGGCATCTCATCATCCCCATTTTTCAGAGACTGGTGAAAGTGGATATCCGCGTGAAGGCTATGGATGTGCCGGATCAGGAAGCGATTACGAAAGATAACATTCCTATTCGCATCAATGCCGTCATCTACTTCAAGGTGAACGATGCGGCGAAAGTCGTGATCGAAGTGGAGGATTTCCTCTATGCCGTATCGCAGCTCGCGCAAACCACCATGCGCAATGCGGTCGGCGAAGTGACCCTTGATCAGTTGCTCTCGAATAAGAAGGAAGTGAGTCAGAACATCAAACAAGTAGTCGATAAAGTATCGGATGCATGGGGAGTTGATGTGCAGTCCGTGGAACTGAAAGACATCGTACTGCCCGAGAGCTTGAAGCGCACGATTGCGAAAGTCGCGGAGGCACAGCGCGAGAAGCAGGCCGTGATCATCAGTTCTGAAGGAGAATTGGCCGCCGCAGAGAATGTGTCTCAAGCAGCTGCGACTCTCGCTAAAACTCCGGGCGCTCTGCATTTGCGCACGCTTCAGAGCATCAATGACATCAGCTCGGACCAATCGAATACAACGGTGTGGATGGTGCCTATCGAAGCCCTGAAAGCCTTGGAGGGATTGGCAGCATTGGTCAAGAAGTAGCCAATAAGGATTGATCTTGCTTTCTGATCTAAAAATCCGCACAATTCCTGCCTGCGCCTTGGCGTAGGCCGTCTTTCGCATCATTTAGCCACCTTAGCTCCAGCCTTCGTCTACGGACTACGGCCGGCCAGCAGTGGTTACCACACAAGCCACCTTAGCTCAGTGGTAGAGCATCGGTATCGTAAACCGAGGGTCCCGGGTTCAAATCCCGGAGGTGGCTCCACCTATCAATCACTACCGAAGAAACTATCTTACCCCCTGTTTGAGGGTTCTTTTCGTTTGATATTGGCGAATCGACTAGTCCTAGCGCATGTTCGTTTGCACATTCCTGCTCCAAGCCTTCAATGAGAGTGCAATATGGCTCAGCCAAGCGACAAACTACCTTACCCTCCTTCAGTTCTAGCGACTGCCCTAGACGATGGAGAATTTCCAGACGGGTCTTCACGCCGCCATCTGCAAATCGTTCGCGTAGCCCTTCAACGAATACCAGATGATCAATGAAATCATCTCGCCACGTACGCTGGGCACCATCGCAATCCTGGAGTTTGGCCTCACAGCTTTGCAACTCATGTTCTAAGCTCTGCATTTTTAACTGAAAGACATTATCTGAGAACAAGTCCGGCTTCGTCAGACGTAGTTCCAGCAAGTCGTTTATCTTCTTCTCGGCTTCACGACGTTCGGCCTCAGCACAACTCCGGTCTTTTTCCCTCTGCCTTACCCTCTCCTCTTTCGACAGCTTCAATTTGTCCAACGCCCAAGCGATAAAGGACGGCGGGACAGATATCTTCGCCACGAACTCACCGAGCTGCCGATCAACATCTGACTTGTTTAGACGTGACAGGCGAGAACAATTCTTTGAGCAACGGAGGTACTGATAGAGTTTTTCGGTGCCAGTGGATTTCACCTTCTTTCGCTTCTCCTCCAAAACAATCGACCTTCCACAATGACCACACCGGAGTAGGTCAGGGTAAGGATTTTGATGCTCGTATTCACGAGGGCGGCTTCTGCTACCTAGGATTTCCTGGCCACGTTCATATTCCTCCCGTGTAACCATGGGCTTATGGGCTCCTTCCCACTCCTGCCCATCCCATTCAAAATGACCGTAGTAGAACGGGTTATTAAACGAGCGGTAGAGAGTGTTCAATGCAATCGGTCGGACCTTACCTCTGCGCCCAACCTGCACCGTTAGCCCTAGTTCTTGGAGTGCAATTTTATGTATCTCATGAACCGTATACGAACGACTCAAAAGAAGGTCCCAACATTTTCGCATCAGATGAAACCTGACTGTTATATCGCTGATCAGACAACCCGCTCACGATGCGTGCAGTCAGGCAACAGCTATGATCCACCATCTGCCAGAGAATTATACTAACGTCGTTGCTACCAGCTGTAAGCAGCTAATGAATCAGGAAATAATTTATGAAACCTTCATTGTCGGGATTTAGGAATTCATAGCAATCAATTAAAAAAAGAGCCACAACCGTAGTTGTGGCTCTCTCGCTCTTTCGAGCTCTGACATCAAATTACTGGGATCACGGCGTCAGCCGGTTCGGACCCCGATGGAGGTAGGTCACCTCGCGGAGATTGCCGACGTTCAGGAGACACATGAGCATACGGACCAGACCGAATCCCAGACCTCCGTGCGGCGGACAGCCATACTTGAAGAAGTCGAGGTAGTACTGCACGGACGCGGGGTCGATTCCCTTCTCCCTGGTCTGCTCGACGAGGATGTCATAGCGGTGCTCACGCTGCGCGCCCGTCGTCACCTCCAGCCCCTTCCAGAGCAGGTCGAAGCTTTGGGTGAGATGAGGCTTCCCTTCGGGTCGCATGTGGTAGAAGGGCCGCACGGACCAGGGATAGTCAGTCACGAATACGAACTCGTGACCGAGCGTCTCCTGGATGTGACGGCAGAGTACCCGTTCCCCTTCGGGGTCGAGGTCATCCTCCTTGCTGCCTGCCGGAGGCATGTGACCCCGTTCCTTGACGATCCGCTGCGCCTCTTCCATCGTCACGCGCGGGAAGGGCAGCGACGGCACCACGACCTCCGCCTTAAAGTGCTCCTGGATCGCGGGACCGTGGGCCTCCTTGACCGCCTGCAGCACGTACGCGAGCCACCGCTCTTCCATCGTCATGACATCCTCGTGGGAGTCGATCCACGAGATTTCCATGTCGATGCTGGTGAACTCGGTTGCGTGCCGCGACGTGAACGACGGGTCGGCCCTGAAGACAGGCCCGATCTCGAAGACACGCTCGAAGCCCGCCGACATTGCCATTTGCTTGTAGAACTGCGGCGACTGGGCCAGGAATGCCTCGCCACCGAAGTACTCGACCTTGAACAGCTCGGCCCCAGACTCACTCGCGCCTCCCATGAGCTTGGGCGAGTGGATTTCCAGGAAGCCGTTCTCGGCCCAGAACTTGCGCATCGCGTACTCGGCGGTCGTCTGGACCTCGAAGATCAGTCGGTTTTTCGGACGGCGCAGGTCGAGGAAGCGCCAGTCGAGCCGCAAATCGACGCCGGACTCCTCGGTGATGGGAAGCATCGGGGGAGCCATGCCGACAATCTTGACGTTGTCGAGCGTGATCTCGATGCCGCCTAGCTTCACCTGCTGGTTGGCTACGACGGTACCCGTGATCTCCACGGCAGATTCCGTCATCAGGGTGGAAATCAGGGCGCTCAGCGGGTCTCCTTTTTTTTCGCGCACGGTCTGGACACTGCCAGTGTGGTCGCGCACGACGATGAACTGGACTCTCTTCTGGTCACGGAGGGTTTGCACCCATCCCTTGACGCAGACGGTGCTGCCGATGGCAGCCCGCAGGTTGCCGATCATGGTACGTTCCATAAGACTCCTTTTCCCGTGGGTTGAACGTTCAGACTACCTTTTTGATTGCCAGAGCAGTGAAAGAACTGACATGCCCTGCAATTGAATGCAAGGCAATAAGACTATCATTTTGCAAGTTTTAAAGCAACATAGTCAATATGCTTAATGGGGCTAAAATTTATACTTCCTGGAATGATGTTTCTGGTCCTCAAGTGCCTTTATTCTGAAATAAGCCTATCCCTGGTACCATTGCAACACATGGATTCATGCATCTTTTGTCGGATCATTCAGCGGGAGATCCCCGCAAGCATCGTCTACGAAGACGATCACGTGCTTGCCATTCTGGATATAGACCCGATCACCGATGGGCACACGTTGATCATACCAAAAAAAGACATACTCGATCTTCATGCACTGGATGAAAAAACAGGAGGAAAGATTATGAAGGTCGCTAAATTGGTAGCTGATGCCCTGAAAAAGGAATTTAAATTTGAAGGGATTACGATTATGGAATCAAACGGAGCATTCCAAGATGTCCCACACTTTCATCTTCATGTTTTTGGACGCAATCAGAAACAGAATATCGCCATTCAATATCCTGAGGGTGTCGCCAAAGACGACCAACATTTGAGACTCGTCTCTAAGAGGCTAAGCAACTTTCTCGCATCGCAGTAACGCTGCCTCATTGGGTATAGCATAGTTGACAACATCGAGAAGAGAGTGAATTATAAGCTACTTCTCACTTATGAAGCTGTCTCCTTCAATCTTTGGCGCTCCAGAAGTCGTTGATTGTGACTTCGATTGCTCAGCGACAACGGCAGAGTTAAAAGCCAAGGATATACATGATCGAATAGTTTCTGTGGTGGGCTTCAGGGCTCAGAGACCACATACACCGGTGGGGCTTGAGATTGTAAAGTCAGCACTGATTGCCTGGATGATGGGCAAATTTAGGCGCTCCGCACTGATCAAACTCAGCTTCGAACTCGATCAGCGCTCTTTTAGCTTTCTCGATGATCTCAATACCCAGGTGATTGGTTCACTAGAAGATTCACAGCCTCCGCATCTCGTGGCAGATCATCAAGTTGATGTCGATGCGGGGATGATTGAGGTGGCTCGTGATGAAGTGATAATCGGAGATAGCGGAGGAAGGGACTCATACATTTCGGGGAAAATCTTAGAGGCATGTGGCTATAAATTGCATAAATACAAAATGAGCTATGATATGCCGTCTCCCTTGGCCGATTATTCAACCTATGAATACGATCTCGTGAATGGCCTTGAGAAAAGTGGTCATTATGAGCCTTTTGACATTCCTGTGACTTACCTTGCCCCATTTTGGGGCACTCGTAATTCAGCACCTGAATACCTCTCAGTAGGGCACTCCTTTGACGTTCTTGGCTTTGATTCAAGTCGACGCAAGGCCCCTTATGAGAGCCCGGCTACGATGAAATTGCATCAAAGATATCTGGACTCACTTTTGGGTAAAGCCACGCAATTCATTTTCCCGATTTCGACACTCAGCACTCATAGTGTTTTCGAATACACCAGACGCCAGGAGGGGTTAGACGCTGTTGAGGCCAAAGTTTCCTGCTGGAATAGCACCGAAGCCGATTGTGGTCATTGTGAGAAATGCCAGCGCATTAAATTGGCATGTGCTTCGATGCACCTTCCTGGCTACCAATATCTACCAGGAATCCCTCAGGTAATTGATAGTCACAGCTACTTATTTGGCAATCCTCACTACGATGCACTTGTTGCGCGTTACGGGGCCGACTACCTCTCCGACTGTCAGCTGTTCACGCCCGAACTCCCATGCAATCAGCGCATTGTGGACTATCTTGGGCGGACATTCACAAAAGCCTATAAAATCCTCGACGGAAGAAGTCCTGAGGTTCAGCCTATTCACTTTTCAGGAGATACTAATCGCATCGGGCAGCAGCTGGGTATTTCATATGATCGACTCCCCTCGCAGCGTCTAAACACCACTAACAAGAGGCTGCCATACGAAGAATTATTTGATCGTGAAACACCTGTGCTCGCAGCACATGGTGAAATTCCCTATTTCCATAAAAAATTTGGATGGCAATACAGGCACATCTGCGAAGGTCCTCGCCTTGAAGTGCCTGATACTGAACTTTTCAGAAGATTTTTTGCTGCTGCCGAGTTATGAGAAATGCGGCTAATCTCAGCGGCAATACCCCTATTATTCAGGTGCCTTACGAAGGCAACACGCTGCACTTAAAAATTGAAGGTTCAAATCCTGGCCTATCAATTAAAGACAGGGTGGCTTTTCATATCTGCGATACGCTAGACAGAACTGTAGGGCTCTTGGGTAAATCCGTCGTGGAATACAGTAGTGGCAATCTTGCAATTGGCCTCGCACAGGCATCCAAGATCTGGAATTTCGATCTAGCTCTCGTCGTCACCTCCAAAACAAGTCCGGACAAACTTAAATTATTGAAGCGTTTCGGTGCGGAGCTGATCATGGTAGATGAGAGTCTGCACTCTGAAGATCCAAGGGGATTCCGTGGGTTTGCATCTATCATCGCCGGTGTTCGTAATTCTATTTTTATCGATCAATTCAATAACAAGCTCAATCCTGAGGCGCACTATAAATCCATCGGTCCTGAGATAGTACGTGCCGTGTCTAATGCCGACTATGTTTTCAGTCCTCTTGGAACTGGTGGGACAGCCTCAGGAATTGCGCAATATCTCAAAGATACCAATCACCCTGCTGAAGTTATCGGGGTTACTCCGGACGCCGGAATTTACTATACGCATTATCACGGCATCTCAGAGCAGAGAAGATCCGCTGATCACACAATTATCGAAGGAGTAGGTGAAGATTTTATCCCTGGGAATTTGAAGATGGGAATTCTTGGAAATATCATTGAAGTCAGAGATGCAATTGCCCTTCGTGAAGTCGACACTCTGCTTGAAAGCACGGGCATATTTGTGGGTGGAACCAGCGGCCTTGCATTAGCAGGAGCAAAACAATTTATCGATTCGAATAAATTGCGCAGCAAGAATGTAGTGGTCCTTTGTCCCGACTCGGGGAACCGCTATCTCAGCGCAAGCGATGGTAGGCGGAGCGAGAAAGAATCTGTATATCAAACTATCGTCGATCAGTACCGAGACGGTGAGTATCCGAAGATAGTTTGATATAATTGACTGTCACATCGCCCATTCTTCAACGCTGGAGGATCTATGAAAGGCTACGGAGGAGAAGGCGCAAGTGGTCATCATGGCCCGATAAAGGACTACCCCCGAGGGGATGAAGGCTCCCCGTCATCGCCACCATCGATGAAGCCCCTCTGGATCGGACTGGGAATCCTCATCGCCATCGCTGCCATCACCGGCCTGATCTACATGGCCACCCGCTGACAACCGGCTTCTCCCAGGAGAGGTCAAACCGCCCCCTTATCAATAAGGGGGCAAATTTTAAAGTCCGCTATCACCTACATAAACTCCTAGAAGCTAATATT
This sequence comes from uncultured Candidatus Peribacteria bacterium, assembly GCA_964448615.1. Classification (GTDB taxonomy): domain Bacteria; phylum Patescibacteriota; class Gracilibacteria; order Peribacterales; family Peribacteraceae; genus CAYUWH01. Next base: position 50,574 of record CAYUWH010000004.1, on the reverse strand, counting down.
AGAGTCCTAACTTCCTCCAGGAGGTGGCTCCATCCGGCTTCGCCTGAGGGCTACACCGAGATGGATGCCGTCTCGTCGTAGCGGCGGTATCGCCAAGATGCCCTCTGTCTTTATGGCAATAATTTCTGCAGCTCTCACGCCGCGAAGACGGACAAAAACAGGAGGCAGCATTAAACTTGTAAATAATAACATTTTATGGTATTTAATCTATTACCTTCACACCGAAAGAAGGAGGAATCGGTCTTTGACATAGTCGGATTCACGTTCACAACTTTCGCAAGGAGCAATCGTGACAAACCTGATCCCCCCACGCCACAAGGTGTGGAATTTGGAAACGGCGTTTTTAGGGCTCGTCGGCATCGCCATGATCTGGCGGCAGAATCTGAGCCATCAGATGAGTGTGATCCAGGAAACGATCGTGCTGGTCATCTTCCTGGGCGGGTTGATGGGCATCACGCGCATCCCGTTCCCGCAGAACATCTTCGGGCGAACAATCCCGCTGTGGGGCTATCCGCTGATTTCCGGGTTTATCTCCGGGTTCATGGACAGCTTCCTGGTTCTCCTACTCGTCGGACTCGCCAAGCTGGAAGGACCAGACCAAGACAAGTTCCGCTTCAAGGCCTACAACATGCTGGCTGCCCTTATCGGCGGCCTCACGATGTACTTCGGGGAGGTGTATATGCTCCCGCTGGCTTTGAAGTACGGGCTGCGCGACTGGCACAGTCTTCTGCCGCTCGTGCCGCCGATCGTTGTCTTCTTGCTCATTCTCGCGTGGCTCACCTCGCGGCTCAACGTTCGAGTGGTCGGGATGAAGACGCTGGACGGCGGTGAGGGCGGAAACGGCAAGAAGACCCACGCGAATACGGCGGACTATCTCGAGTTCGCAGCCGCGATCGTGTTGTTGCTCGTCACGCACAACGCCCTGTTGTGCTTGGGCATCCTCTTTCTCTACGCATCAGTGATGGGAGAAGGAGAAGATTTGATCGACGTCATGAAGACGGAAACCGAAGTGGGAGTCATGCTCCTCCTCGTGTTCGCAGTCTTTGTGGCCGGGCCGATTCAGCCCTACATGTCGCAGTGGTCCGGGTGGTGGGCATTCATCCCCTCCTCGATCAACGGCGTCCTGACAGGGGCTATCTTCCCGGTGAGCGGCAACTTCTGGCAGGATGCCCTGATTCTCTCAACGGCGGTTCTCGTGACACCCGTCTCGAGTCTGGTGGGAATCATGCTATTTCGCACCGTCAAGGAATGGTGGGATTACATAAAGCTTGCCATTCCGCTGACCGCCCTCTGGTTCATGCTCTGCGCAGGCTGGATCTACGGCCCATGGCAGATGCTGCAACCGCACTGGGAGCAAGTCTTTGGGGCACCGACGCTGCAGCAAGTGCAACAACAGGATCACTGAGCGGAATCCGCAGGTGACCACACTGACCGCAGCAATCGCTGCGGTCTTTTTTGTATCTTTCCTTATGACATGACGATGAACAGCACTTGCAAATGCTTCTGAGGCATTTTATCGCTTCTTTTTCGGCTTCGCTGCCGGCACTTCTTCCGCTGTTGCTGCGATCAGGGAACACAACCATTCTCGATCCTCCCAGCGATCTTCTTCAATCAGAAAAAACGGTCTGGAACCGGGATACGGCGGTTCTTCGATCACTTCTTCTAGCATCGCCTTTCCGGCGGTCGTCGGCTTCACGAATAATCGATCATCGCAGATCAATGCCACCACTTTCTCATCGCAATAGAGCGCATATTCGCCGAACATTTTGCGCGTGCGGATGTTTTCAAGCTGCGAGAGCTGATCTTCCAAATAGTCGATGGTGGACTGAGCAGTTGCCATGCACTGAGCATACCCCATTTTGCAAACCGGCAACGATAAGCAAGAAAAACGCGGTGGCAGATTGACAATTTAATAAAAATGCATAAAGTGGCACGTCAGTACTCAATTTCTTCCCACTTCCCAATGGTCGAAGGATATCACGGGCGCTGCGCCCTCTGATCCTTCTCAACACTGGCCAAGAGTTCCCGATCTGCCACACAAAGGAGAATGAGAGATGTTCGTCGTTCTGAAGGCGTACTGGCCCAGCGTCACCAAGTACCGGTTTTTTCTCGGTCTGGTGATTGCCTTTCTGTTTCTGGGTGTCCTCGGCAATTCGCTCAAGCCGTTCCTCATCCGCGAGATGGTGATCCTCTTCACCGCGGATAGGTTCGATGCCTCGGCGGCCTACTGGTGTTTCACCAAGATGGCGCTGCTGCTCGGCTTCGCCTGGCTTGCCTGGCGCGCGTTCGATTTCAGCGTCGTGCCGTTCGAGTCGTTCGTCATGAAAGATCTCGATAGGCGCAGTTTCGCCGTCATGCAGACACAATCCATGCGATTCTTCGAAGAGTCGTTCTCCGGAACACTCGTCAAACAAGCGACCCGTTTCCGCGACTGCTTCGAGGCGATCGCCGATGCGCTTGTGTTCCAGATCGGCAGAGATTTCATGCTGCTGGTCATCGCCATCACGTTCTTCGCCTTGGAGCAGCCCTGGTTTGCGGCGCTCTTTGCGCTGTGGGCAGTACTGTTCATCGGCATGAATATCCTGTTCGCCTGGATCCAATTCCCGCTCAACAAGGCAACGGCCGAAGCGGCTTCCGCTGTGTCCGGCACGCTTGCCGACTCACTCGGAAATCACGCAACCGTTAAAGCGTTCGCGCGCGAAGAAGCCGAACAACAACGGCTCGACGAGCAAGCTGAGAAGAGTTATCGAATGCGGATCACGTCCTGGAATACGTCCATTACATGTTTGGCGCTCCAAGGCGTACTCATCGTCGTGTTCGAACTGCTGTTCATTCGCTACCTCATCGAAGAGCGGGCGGCAGGACGCATCACGGGTGGGGACTTCGTCTTCTTCCAGAGCTTCGTGGCGTATGTCTTCTACTTCCTGTGGATGTTCGGCCACGCGCTGCGGCATGCCTGTCAGCATGTGGCGGACGCACGGGAGATGGCTGTCCTCTTCCTGAAAACGCCGGAAGTGCAAGACGCACCGGACGCCAAGCAACTGACCATCACGGATGGCGCGGTGCAGCTCAACAATGTGCAGTTCAGCTACACGAACAACTGCAGAAAGGAAGTGAAGGATCTGACGCTGCGGGTGCAACCGGGCATGAGGGTGGCGATTGTCGGCCCCACGGGTGCCGGCAAGACGACGATCGTGAAGCTGCTGCAGCACTACTTCGATCTGCAGAGCGGTGAGATCCTGATCGACGGGCAGAACATCGCGCATGTTACCCAAGAGAGTCTGCGCAGTCAGATCGCGATTGTGCCGCAGCAGGCGGAACTGTTCCACACAACGCTGCGCGCGAACATCGCGTTCGCGGACCCGGATGCAACCGAAGCGGAAATCATCGAGGCCGCCAAGCAAGCCCGTATCTGGGATCGCATCTGCGAACTCCCGGAAGGTCTGCAGACGGTGGTCGGTGAGCGCGGGATGAAGCTGAGCGGCGGCGAGCGGCAACGCATCGCGCTGGCCCGGGCATTCCTCGCTCGTAAGAAGCGCAAGATCCTGATCCTCGATGAGGCAACGAGCGCGCTGGATTCCAAGACCGAAGGGCAGATCCAAGCAGCGATCGAGGAGCTGTTGCAGGGCTGCACCAGCATCGTCATCGCGCATCGTCTCTCCACCATCATGCACGCGGATCTGATCGTGGTGATGGAGGAAGGCCGGATCGTCCAACAGGGTACGCACGCGGCACTCTTGGCCCAGGAAGGCCTGTATCGCACCCTCTGGGGCCACCAGAGCGGCGGGTACCTGGCTGATTAAGAAGAAAAGTACTATACCCCCTAAATCATACGGTTTAGGGGGGTTTTCTTGATGTAACCCTTTCCCTCCCCCATCCCCTGACCCCTTCCCTTGACCCCCTATCCCCAACCCCTTTCCCCCACCCTTCGGTTTGCTCAGGGCAGGCGGGGAGAAAGTGGCTTTGTCGCAAAACATGCAAACAATCGTTCGTTTCCCCTCTCCCGTGGGAGAGGGGCTAGGGGTGAGGGTCAAGCGAGGGGAGAAGGATTGAGGATGGGGGCAAATACGGGAGGGCGCAGCATGACACGCATACATTGCAAAAATGGCCCAAATTCGCTATAATGAGCAGATACTTTCACTTCATACAAACTTTATGGACCTGCAGACATTCACCCAAGAAGTCGAGGCATTGGTTGCGTTCCCACCGGATGTGCGCGCCTACGCCGTATCAGTCGGGTCCACATTGGATGATGCCGGCAGGGATCAGCTTCTCTTGAAGCTCCAACCGATTCATGCGAGTACCAATGCATTGGAACAAGAGCGTGTGCAGAACTTCGAGACGGCGACCCAAGAAATTGACGCGTTGATGCATACAGAGCTGCCTGCCATTCGTCGCGCCGTGGAAGCTTCGGAGAAAGATGATGAGCATGGCTCGCTCGATGCACTCGAACAGCAAATCCAATCCTGACTTTTTTTCACACTCGTATGCACACACACTCCCCTTTCGGCCCCGGCCCCGAACGCGAAGCGCGCTTGCTGCATGTGAATATGCCGAGCGAACAGCCTGTTCAGCAGGGTGCAGAGAAAGCGGATCCTGCGGCGCAATTGGAGGGTGCACAAAAAAAACTTGAGGCGAAAATCACGAAGTTGGACACAAAACTCCAGGCACATGCTTTGCAAGATCTTTCCGCAAACGTGAGACAAAAAGTACAAGACGTACGTACGGCTGTGGAGGCGCGCAAAAAGGCAACGATCGATAATGATCAACGGTTAAAGGATGCAGTGGACAGCAAGCTGAACGAAGCCATGCTCGCAATCAGGGCCGCAGAGGAAGCAGTAAATACGAAAGAGGCCGATGCGAAAAATCCCTATCGGATGAACGTCCTCGCTGAGAACGGTTTTCGTCTTGGCCGCCGCTTCGAAGTTCCAGCAGGCACGCCTGTTGCCATTCACGTGGAAGGTTTCCGCGAGAGGTTTGGGCTGGCTCCGGGGGGCTCGTATGTGCTGAGCCAAGGTACGTTCACATTACGAAAGGTTTCGAGCGGACAGAAGGATACCTATATCGCCATCTCAAACTATCCGTTTGATCTCTACATCAACAACAAGATTTATGGCAGGATCGAAAGCCAGGCTCCGCAAAATGCTGTGTGGAGCCACACACAAGAACGCTACGTCGATGACACGGACGCGAGCGCAGTTAAAGAAGCCAGCGAAGCACTCGCGCAGGTTCGCAATGCAGAGGAGGCCAAGAGAGCTCAAGAACAAGAAACATTAAATGCCCAATTGCAAGCCGTTGAGGCACAGACTGAGAATCTTCTTGAACAGTTAGGCGGCCCACAGCAACAGAATGCTGTTGATGCGTTAAATGCCGCCATCAAGAACTTGTTTAATCCAAAGGCTGCCAAAGGAATTATACAAAATACAATTGAGGATCCTGAGAAAGACATCAGCATTAATTCTCTCACTGGCAAAAACGGGCGGCAGTTCAAATTGGAGTTCGCTGATTCAGGTGAAGTAACGGTTGTCGATGTCACGCCGAAATCCAAGGAAGCTGCCCCCGCTACACCCTCAACTCCTGCCCCAGCGCTCACTCCGAAAGCCAGCCAGGAAACAATCCGAAACACCAAGGCAGTATTAGATAAGCAGGATAGCCTGGGGGGTCTAACGGACGCCGCTATACAATTGCTGAGCGCAAAGACAGGCGACACAAGTCTGGAAAACCTTCAAAAAGTTCTTGGTCCATTGCAGGCCGAGCTTAGTCATTTGCCAAAAGTACTAGCGCTTAAACTACACAATCAGGATCGCATCAAACACGGGCAACGTCTTACCACTCTTCAGGGGCTAGAGCAAGAAATTAAAGAAGCGCTGGCGAAAGCTCCAGAGCGGGTAAAAGTCCCACCGGTCGAAGTAGTGGCACCAATAGCACCCGCGCAAAACCCTCAGCAATCTCAACCTGAGGCGCCAGCGCCCACTACGCCCACCACTCCTGTCCCAACTCCGGAGCGGGTAAAAGTCGCGCCGCTCGAAGTTAAAGCCCCTGCTCAGCCACAACAGGGAGGGGCCAGAGGCATAGGTGGCTCTGATCAAGAGTCAGCACCCGTTCTCGCGCCGATGGAGGAACCAACTGTTCCGGAGGAAAAACCTGTTGAGCCGGAATCGCCGAAGCCGCCTGCCTCACATACAGAGAGTGAACAACAGGCTGTGGAACCCCCACTCGCAGAGCAGCAAAAAGAAGCACAGGCACGCGCGGCACTTAGTGTGCTTGCGCTGAATTACGATTCGAATAATGAATCAATCAATGCTGCTCTGAATTCAAAAGAAACACAAAAACATCAACGTGCACTGATTCTTATCCAACAAGAATTACAAGCTCTGCAGAAGTACGAAGAGCAAAATCCTGATCATGCAACCTCGGTCAATGGTCGTAAAAAATACTTGCTTGACCAAAAAGAAAAACTTGAAGCGTTGCTCCCACCTGAGACAACAGTGGCACCCTCCCCACCAGTAGAAGAACCAAAGCAAACTCCAGCCCCCGCTCCACAACCAGCACCTACACCCGCCCCGACTTCTGGGCCTACGCCAGCAGCTGCACCTGAGGTCACGCGTGCTGCCCAAGAGACATTGGCGAAAATCGATGACAAGCTCAACGCACTGAAGACAAAATATAATCTCAACCCTATAATGCGCGAAGAAGACAATATTGAGAAAGCATCTACTGCTGTTCAGAATTTGGAGAAGGCTTTATTAAAGCTAGAAAACGAATCATCGGAAACAATTGCCGGCCTTCAAAAAATTACAATTAACATCACAAAGGACATCTGGGATCCCGGACTTAAACTCAACACTTTACTCTGGATTAACCATAAACTTGATGACGTGGCCATGAAGAATATGATGAAAGAGGAAATTGAGAAAATGACGAAAGGAAAAATGACACCCCCCCCTGCGCCACAGCAAGCACCCACGATCACTCCCGCGCCCGGAATTCCATCCGCGCCCGCGCAAGCCCCGCAGCAACCTCAAAATCGGGTTACGCCCCCTGATCCTTCTACTCTTGAAAACTCACCGGCCAGGCCGACTATGACGGGGGCCATTCCTCCCCTGGATGAGGCTCTTGCACCTGTTGCTACCGATCCCCTCGCTGTCAACCTCCGCCATCTGGAGAAACGATACGCACTCAAACCCATTAAGGTCCTGGATCAAGATAGGCAACAACAGGCATTCTTTACGATGCATACACTGCTAGACGCTTTGTATGCCTTGAAAGATCAAGACGAAATCATGAACGCTCTTAAAAAAATGCAGTTTGTCATCACGGACAAAACTGTGTCCGGATTGCAACCGGAATCCGAGTTCCATGTGAACAGAACGATGAATTACGATCAGCTGAAAAAACTGATACAAGAAGGAGTGAAGCAACAGAACGAACTTAATGTTGTGACGGAAAAACTAGAAAGAATCAGCATCGATGACAGCCTCAAGCCTATTCTTCTTAAGGAGACAGACCCAAAAAAAGCAACTGTTGCGGCTCAGAATTTGGAGGACGCTGTCAAAAGATTGAGAGAACCTGGATCGGACCCAACCATCCTAGATGCTCTTCGAGAAAAAACGATCATGATCGTGCCTGAGGGCAGCAATTCCCAATTTGAAAATAGTGAAATCAAGATTCATCACAACCTCAAGCCTCTAGCCATGGCGAAAATGATCCGAGAGGGAATTCAAAGAGAAATGGGGAATTCTCCCGAATTAAATATCGCTGCGGCTACTGAAATCCTCGAAATACTCCACGAAGACTTTGACCTCAAGAAGAATATCGATCTCTACGAAACAGATCCTCGAAAAGCAGTCGATGCGGCTCGGAAGTTGGAGACAATTTTAAGAACATTGCAAAAAGAGCACCCCTCGGCATTCAGCAATCTTCAATACAAGAAAATCGCAATCGTATCGGAGCACGATGATGTCGGACCTCAATATAAAAATCTCTTCTGGATTAATCACAAGATCAAGCCACAAGACATGGTGAACACGCTGAAACAAAAAGCTGATGCACTCAGTTCACACCCACGGCCGTATAAAAATATCAACGGTTACCCTGAAGCTGAATATAGGGAAATAGTGAGACAAATGAATGCCTTAGGAGAAGTGTCGCTCATGATGCACAGCAATACTGACAATAGATCAGTGACGAAAACAACAAAAAAGATAGGCAATGCCTGGAAGGAAGGTTATGAAGTTTCCATCCTCCTTACACCGAGCAGAAATATTGTGACGCAGTTTTTCTATCCTGCCGGTGAATATGGAGGATGGATGCAGTCAGACACAAATGGATTCACACGAAGCACGGGATATAAAATTGACTTAAGCAAAGTCGCACCAGATCAAAAGCAGGCTTATAACGCGATGAACCAAATCTCTGACATGCTAAACAAAATTGGCGCTAACGATCCGCAAGCAATCTACTCACTCCATAAGGCAAAAAGGATGATGGAAAAAGGAAAAGCCGTATTGGAAGCTCCGGGCCTAGAGCATATGGCGGAACGCAGGGAGGATAACACCTGGAAAGTCACGACCGGCAGGGGCGCGGAAGCACAAGTCGCATACTTCCGGCTTGCAAACCCCGGTCAATGGGAATGGAAGGGGCCTAGTGCATTAGACACTTGGGTACCAACCGGTACAAAACCTTGGGATGAAACCGGCCCGGCTGCTGCGGCACGGAAATTACAAAATGAATTGGCAGAGAAGCTCGCCAAGCTATAAAGGTAATCGTGAGCCCTCAACTTGCCATTTGCACTCTCCCCCTAACACACACGGTAAAAGGCTTATAAAAATCCCCTCCTCCGCCGTAGCGAAGGAGGGGGCGATCTGAAGAGATCTGGTGTTACCGATCAGATTGGAAGCGCAGCTTGGCGCTGCGGTCAACGACAGGATTCCAGCGGAGGTTCTCCAAGTATTCCTCCCAGTAGATCTCCTGCCAGTCTTCCTCGTCACAGTGGTCCGACCACTGCTCGTCGATGGCCGATCCGTCGATCTCGTGACCGAGACCCGTCCAGCATCCGTGCGCTTCTCTGGCTAGCAGGAAAGGCAGCAGACGATCCTGTACGAGCGGCTCGTCCATCAGACGTCGGAACTGGCCCTCGGCCCCACTGTGGTAACGAGAGAGCAGATCAATCGCCTCCGGGCTGAGGCCAAAGATGCCGTGATGAAGGTTTGCAAAAACCTCATACAGCACCCGCTCCTCCAGACACCCGGGGTGGAGATCGGTACTCCGCATGAGACACAGAATGAAGCGGAACACGACACTCAGACGGTCGAACTTGTTGGACATAGGTCACCATGAATATGGTTACCCAGGTGCGACGCGCACCCGTGGTCAGAATACTCTCCTGTGCCTTGTGTCTATCCGCTTATCCTGTTTCTTCAGATCCAAAGAACTCACGTTTGCACGTGTTGAGGATACTATACAAATTTGCCGCGAATTGTCAATGTGTCGATAAGCAGACTGAGGATTACTGCTCTTGAGCACAAACCCGTTTTCTGCTATCATGAGAAGATTCATTCCACACAAATACCCACAAAAACTATGTCGATTGAAACCTGTATCGCTCATGCCATTCATAAGGATCTCGATATCGTCGAGGCTCTCCCGGAAATACAGGATATCCCTGTGGAGCAATTGGAGCCCTATGTGGAGAGTTATGTACTGAAAGTGCAAGAAGCACTCTACAGCGTGATTCGCACGAAGGGTGACAGCTTTCTGCGCGCTAAGGACGCTGCTGGCCTCTGTGCCACGTGTCTGGAAGGCGGCGTAAGCTTGCCTCCCCGCATGTTGCTGCGCATGTGCCAGACGATCCTCCAACTTTCCACGATCGACGCAAAGTTCATCCTCGATACGGAAGAAGGTAAGAGCTTGTACTATGTGAAATTGGCGTTGGTGTAATTCGTCTGATTCCCCCTCATCCCCAACCCTTCTCCCTGAGGGAGAAGGGAGCACTACTATTTGAGTTAGAAGATTTGTGAAATATTTCATGTAACAAGACGATACCGTTTATTGAAGTCACCTTCTCCCTCAGGGAGAAGGCCGGGATGAGGGGCAACAAAAAAGACCCCTTTCGGGGTCTTTTGAAATGCAATGTTGGGGGGCCTGATTAACGCTTGGAGAACTGTGGAGCACGGCGAGCGCGGTGCAAACCTGGCTTTTTGCGCTCTTTGGTGCGGCTGTCGCGGCGAAGGAATCCGGCGCGCTTCAGTTCGCTTCTCCATTCGGGGTTGATCGTCAGCAAGGTGCGCGTGATGCCGAGACGGATTGCATCGGACTGTGCGGACTTACCGCCGCCTTCCACCTGCGCTTCGATATCGTATTTCGACTTCTGCTCCGTAAGAACCAACGGAGCGAGGGCGTTTTCAATCTGCAAACCGGCGAAATACTGCTTCAGCGGAATGCCGTTCACCATCACTTCTCCGGAGCCATCTTCGAACATCTTCACGCGGGCAATCGCGGTCTTACGCTTTCCAGCACTGTAGTGATACGGGCGCTTCGTGGTCATTTTGCTTTGGAGGAGAGGGTGATGGGAGTCGGCTGTTGAGCTTCGTAAGGGTGATTCGCATCCGCGAACACATGCATGCGCTTGAACATCTGCTGGCGCAAGCGGTTATCGGAGAGCATGCCTTTGACAGCATTCTCGATCACATAGGTCGGCTTCTTTTCCAACATCCACGTGAGGGATGCGACCTTCATGTTGCCCGGGAAACCCGTGTGACGGTAGTACGTTTTGCGGAGCCCCTTCTTGGGAGGCAATGCAACTTTCGCAGCGTTGATGATCACCACATGATCGGCGCCCAACATGTGGGCGGCGAACGTCGCGCGGTGCTTACCGCGGAGAATCGTGGCGACTTTCACGGCGATCTTGCCGATCGTCTGACCTTCTGCATCGAGGAGCAGCCACTTCGGAGCCGGTTGTTTCACAAAGGAAGTTTTCATGATTGAGAGGAAACCGAGGAGTCCGACGAGGCCGAGGAGTCCGAGGAGACAGAAGCGCCCTTCTTCGGACTCTTCGGTTTCGTCGGTTTCTTCGGACTCTTTTCAGGAGTAATAGGCTTTGCTTCAACAATCTCCCGATCCATCAGAGTAAGGTCCACAATCGCGGCGCCATCACCTTTGCGTGCACCGGCAATCGTCAACGACGTGAAACCGGACGAACGCTTTTCATAACGCTTCACGAGGACCTCCATCACCTTGCGTGCCGCATTCTTATCCGTCACCACCGTCTGCAGAGAACGGATCGCATTGTATGGCGTCTTCTTCTTTGCATCCGAGATCAGACGATCGATGATCGGCTGGATCACTTTGGCCTGCTTGCGCGTCGTGCGGATCGTCTCGTACAAGAGCAGAGACGTAACCAGGTTACGCTGGAGCATCCGGGCGTGATCCGGTTTTTTGTTGAGCCGAAGGCGGGAACGTCGGTGGTACATGGATACTGGGGATTGGAGACTAGAGACTGGGATTGGCCTGCCGGCCGTAGCCTTGGCGTAGGCCGGAAGACTAGGGGGCGAAGAGAATACGTGGCGAACGCATTTCAGACAAGGTCAAATGCTCATTCTTCAGGCTCATCGGAGAGCTTTAAACCGCGGGAAGCGAGGGTACCTTTGACTTCATCGAGGGCTTTGGCGCCAAAACCGCGGAAATTGCTCAAAATCGACTCGGTGCACTTGGTGAGCTGTTCGATGGAACCGACACCGGCATTGATGAGCGCGTTGAGCGTGCGGGGCGAAAGGTTAAGGATTTCGATCGGGGTGTAGCTCTCCTTGACCGGAGCTGCGCCTGCACCGCCGATTTCTTCCATCTGCTGGCCTGCCGTGCGGGAGAAATCCGCCATGAATTCCGGCTCGACCGTCTTTTGATCGGAACCGAAATACTTGAAGTAGCTCTGGAGCAACTGGGAGCTGAACTGCATCGCTTCTTCGGCAGTCAGCGATCCGTTCGTCTGGAGTTCAATCACCAACTTTTCCAAGTTCGTGCGCTGACCGACGCGGGACGCTTCGACATCGAACTTCACTTTTTCGACCGGGCTGTAGATCGCATCGATATAGATAAGACCCGGTTCGTGATGCTTCTTGTTGCGCTCGGAAGCGGGTTCATACCCCACGCCCTTCTCGACCGTGATCTGCATGTTGACCGATCCTCCCTTTTCAATGGAGAAAAGCGGCAAGTCAGGGTTCAGCACTTCGATATCGGAGCTCACTTTGAGATCTTTCGCCGTCACGTCTTTCGGACCCTTCACTTCGAGCGTGATGGTCTCCGAATCTTTATTGTGTTTGCGGAGCTTGAGCTGCTTGAGGTTGAGCATGATGTCGACAACCGACTGCTCGACACCCTTGATGGTGGCGTATTCATGCTGCACGCCCTGAATGCGGATAGATGTAACGGCAGCACCCGGCAAACTGCTGAGCAAAACGCGGCGCAGTGCATTGCCAAGCGTCATCGCGAATCCGGGGGGCAACGGCGCGATGGAGAAGATCATATGCGAATCGTCGCCTTTCGCACCTTTGGTGGCGCTGAAGACGGGCAATCCGATTTCTTCCTGTATGATGTGCATAAGGGAGGAAGGGAGGAGGTCGGGAGAAAGTTCCCGAAGTGGAGAGTGAAAATTCGGCGAAGCCGAATATTAATTGCGAGAGTAGAACTCAACGATCTGACGCATGTCGATGGCCTGTTCGGCATCGGTTGCCTCAGGAATGGCGATGACTTCGGCCTGGAGCTTGGACGCATCCACCTTCAGCCACTTTGGGGCGAGGTGCTTGCTGTTCCTCTCAAGGATGCCAGCGAACACCGGAGACGTCTTTACTTTCGGGCGAACGGTCAAAACCTGACCGACTTTCAAGCGGTACGACGGTGAGGTAACGCGCTGACCGTCGACAAGGAAAACGCCGTGACCGGCAAACTGGCGGGCCTGCATACGGGTCATCGCAAGGCCGCAGCGATAAATAGCGTTGTCCAAGCGCTGCTCGAGCAAGCTCTTGAACGAATCACCGGTCTGCCCCTTGAGGTTCAACGCCTCACGGTACAAACGAGCGAATTGCTTTTCCGAAAGACCGTACATATCACGCGCCTTCTGCTTCTCCTTCAATTGCTTGGCGTACTCAGAATCTCTGCCCTGTCGGGTCTTGGCATTCTTGCCCGGACCGAACGGCTTTTTCTGCATGATTTTGTCGTACTTGTCAGAACCGTAGAGGTTCATGCCAAGACGGCGGCAGCGGCGGGCTTTGGGACCTGTGTACTTCATGAGTTAGGGGGACAGAGGGGACAAAAAGTGACAAGAAAAAGATTACACGCGGCGGCGGCGCGCAGGGCGGCAACCACCGTGAGGAATCGGGGTGACATCAATGATCGCATCCAAGTTCAAACCGGCAGCCTGCAAACCGCGGATGGACTGTTCGCGCCCCGGTCCGAGGCCTTTGATCTCCACCTGTACGGATTCGATCCCGTATCCAGCGACTTTTCCGGCAGCCGTTTCCGCGGCAACTTTCGCAGCGTACGGAGTCGATTTGCGCGTGCCTTCGAATCCGGCGGATCCGCAGCTGCACCACGCAAGCACGTTGCCCTCCATATCAGTGAAAGACACGATCGTGTTATTCTCGCCGGCATCAATGCAGACGCGCGCCTTCTTGAGAGTGCGCTTGATCTTTTTCTTGCGTCCCTTCGGCTTCGAAATGGGAGCGGCGGAGTCGGTGGTAGTCGTAGAGGTAGCCATGGAATGAAGAATTGAGAATTGAAAATTGAAAATCTAAATGTGGGCTTAGGTCTTGGTCAGCGTCGTGCGACCGGAAAGACCCGTCTTTCTCTTCCCGCGCTTGGTGCGCGCGTTGCGGCGTGAAGTCTGTCCGCGCACCGGCAATTTTTTGCGGTGACGCATTCCTCTCCAGGTACCGATATCCTGCAAGCGCTTGATATCGAGCGAAACCTTGCGCACGAGTTCACCTTCGGTCAGCTCTTTTTCAATGCGAGAGCGGAGCTTTGCCTCCTGCTCTTCCGTGAGCGTATCTGCCTTAACGTCTTCATTGATCTTCAATTCTTTGAGAATGCGCGCGGAAAGCGGACGGCCGATACCTTTAATCGCCGTGAGGGCGATCACGACGCGCTTTTGACCCGGGAGCACGATACCTGAGATACGAACCATGGGATGAGTGAGTAGTGAGTAGTCAGTAGTAAGTAAATTAGCCCTGACGCTGCTTGTGCTTAGGATTTCCCTTGCACACAACACGGATCGTCGGCTTGCCTTTGCCGTTGCGGCGACGAATGATTACGCAATCTTTGCAGATTTTCTTGGCGGATGCACGGACTTTCATGAGCGTCGGCGGGGAGGATGAGAAGGAGTGGAGGGCGAAGGAGAAGCAATCGGTTCGCCGGAAGGCGTAAATTGCTGGTCGGAGCGAAAACGATACGTAATACGCCCCTTCTGCAAATCATAAGGAGTCATTTCCACGCGCACTTTGTCTCCTGGCAGGATGTGTACGCGGTTGACCCGCATACGGCCCGCCAAATGGCAGAGAAGCTCGTGACCTTTCGCTTGTTCACTCAGAACGCGAACTTGGAAGGTGGCATTGGGAAACGTCTCCAAGACAATGCCGATGAGCTCAATGACATCTTTCGACACAAAGGGCAAATAAAAGGAAATGCTACTGGGAAGAGCCGAGAAATCCTACAGAGAGAACCAATGAGCAGCAAGGTCATTATCCGTAATTTTTGCAATTGGATTTATTTCGAATTGATATATTTCTAAAATGTTGTTTAATAACATTATTACACCGTTTTACGCAATGATCTCGCATCCATCAGCGGTTATAAGCAAGGTATGCTCGAAATGAGCGCTCAGAGAACCATCCTTTGTCCGGAGCGTCCAACCATCATCGTCTTGCAGGATCTGTCCTTTGCCCAATGCGACAATCGGCTCAATGGCAATAAGCGTATGGAGCGGAAGTGTAGGTCCAGTGCCCGGTTTACCTACATTAGGCACATCGGGAAATTGATGAAGTGTCTTGCCGAGTCCATGGCCCGTTAGCGCCGGGATGCAGGAACAGCCAGCCGCCTCGACAATGGTCTGAATGGTGGAGGAGATATCTCCGACCTTTGCGCCTTTGCGCACCACGGACACCGCTGCCTCCAGTGCTTCACTCGTCGTCTTCAAGAGTTTCTGCGCCTCGGTGGAAATCTTGCCAACCGGCACAGTGATGCACGAATCAGTATAAAGATCATCAACAAGCACTCCCCCATCAAGGGACACGATTTCTCCCTCTTTGAGAATGCGCTCGCTCGGAATGCCGTGCACGCATTCATCATCTACAGAAATGCAGAGGGTTTTCGGAAATCCGTTGTAGCCTTTGAACGCGGGTTTTCCTCCATGCTTGACGATGTACTCTTCGGCGATTGCATCGAGCTCGTTGGTGGAGATACCGGGCTTCACATGCTTGGCCGTATGCTGCAAACACTCCCGCAAAATCTTCCCGGCTTTGCGCAGACTTTGGATTTCGCGCTCGGTGAAAATCTGGAAGGAAGCCATGTGTCAGGAGTGTAGAGGATTCATGCAGCCACCGCACCCTTCATCCTTTCGGAGACTTCGTCGATCGAGGCCATGCCATCGACTTCGGTCATATTCCCTTCTTGTTGATAATGCTGGATGACGGGCATTGTTTTTTCGAAGAACAAATCGATGCGGCGGTTAATAACTTCTGTTGCCGCATCATCGATGCGCCCCTCTTCTTTTGCACGCGTCATGATGCGTTCGAGAGAGACTTCGCGTGGAATGGTGAGATGAATGCAGCGGAAGGAACGGCCTGCTTCTTTCATGATCTGATCAAAACTGTGCATCTGATCCAGATTGCGCGGAATGCCGTCGAAGAGAATTTTCTGATCCTT